>JBCCRG010000066.1:0-11302 GCA_039208155.1 Bacteroidota bacterium
AGGCGCCAGGCCATCTTCGCAGCTCGCCGTGCGCAAGCCGAAGGGGAGAGCTGAGCCTGCATGTTCGCGGACGATTGACGAGGCCGTGCGGCGCTGGCCCGTAAGTACGGCGTAGCTTCGGAAGCCCTTCCGGCAGACAGCGTTCCCGCTCAGTGGGCATCGTCGAATACCAGGTCGCCAGATTAGTGGCTCACCTCCACCTTGGTCATCCCGGACTTGATCCGGGATCCATACGATGCGCCGTATGGATCCCCGCCTTCGCGGGGAGGACTCTGTAGGTAGGAGGAGGCATCGACCCGGAGAGTCGACAGAAATCGTCTCTTGCTGAGTGTTGCCCAGTTGGCCGTATCCAACACGCAATACGGAACACGCAACACCTCCTCCGCTTCCGCACTCGCATTCTACCGTCATGTCCGACACCTCCGCTCCCCTCCGCATTGCCTCCGGGCAGGGCTTCTGGGGCGACCTCCAGCGTGCTCCCATCGATCAGGCGCGGCGCGGACCGATTGACGTGCTCGTGATGGACTACCTCGCCGAGGTCACCATGTCCATCATGCAGAAGCAGAAGCTGCGCCGCCCTGAGATGGGCTACGCGCGCGACTTCGTGGAGGTCGTCACTGAACTCCTTCCTGACATCCAGGCGAAGGGCTTCAAGATCATCTCGAACGCGGGCGGTGTGAACCCGACGGCCTGCCGCGACGCCATCGTGGCTGCCGCGCGCGAGCGCGGGCACACCGGCCTGAAGGTGGCCGTCGTCACCGGCGACGACCTCCTGGATCGCCTCGACGACCTCCTCGCTGAAGGCATCGCACTGAAGCACATGGAGACGGGCCAGCCGCTCGCCGACGTACGCGATGCCGTCGTGAGCGCGAACGCCTACCTCGGGGCCGCGCCCATCGTGGAGGCGCTGCGCCAGGGCGCGGACGTGGTCGTGACCGGGCGCACGACGGACACCGGCCTCACGCTCGCGCCGATGATCGACCGCTTCGGCTGGGCGATGGACGACTGGGACAAGATGGCCGCAGGCACGGTCGCCGGGCACATCCTCGAATGTGGCGCGCAGGCGTCGGGCGGCAACTTCACCGACTGGCAGACGGTCCCCGACCTGCACGACGTGGGCTTTCCCATCGTGGAGGCCGCGCCGGACGGGACGTTCGTGGTGACGAAGCACGAGAACACAGGCGGGCTCGTCTCGCGGCAGACCGTGGCGGAGCAACTGCTCTACGAGATCGGCGACCCGACCGACTACATCACCCCCGACTGCATCGCCGACTTCACCTCGATCCACCTCGAAGACGCCGGCGAGAACCGCGTGCACGTGCACGGCATCCGGGGCACGGAGAACACCGCGTTTTACAAGGTCAGCGCCGCCTACGCCGACGGCTGGAAGGCGACGTCCACCTTGGTCTACTCCTGGCCCGACCCCGCCGCGAAGGCCCGCCATGCGGCCGACATCCTGAAAAAGCGCCTCGACGCACTCGGGTTGCACTTCGACGAGGTCCGGGCCGAACTCATCGGCGCGCACGCACTTACGGAGATGTCCGACGACGCCCCTGCCGATCTCGATGAGGTGATGCTGCGCGTGTCCGTTCGCAGCCAGGATCGCGACGCTGTGGCGCAGTTCGGCCGCGAGATTGCACCGCTCATCCTCACCGGCCCGAGCGGCGTGACGGGCTTCGCCGGAGGCCGCCCCAAGCCGAGCGAGGTGATCGCCTACTGGCCCGCCCTAATCCCGAAGACGGCCGTGACGCCGCAGGTGGACGTGGTGACGGTTTAGGGGGTGCTGCGGTGCGGCCGTGTCGCAGGGACCCAGCCGCAACCGAGGTACCGAACCCGTAGGGGCCGTTTGCAAACCGCCCGATGGTGCCCCACGGTAGGCTACCGTCCCACGTTGAAGAATGGCAGCACCTTCGCGAGGCCATTGTCGCGGACGATGTTGATGAGGCCGAGCTGCACGCCGCGCAGCGTGTGGGCGTAGTTGACGAGCCCGATCATGAGCCCGGTCTGGGTGCCCTCCGCCCAATTAACCGGCGCGAGGCCGAGGCCGGTGATCGAGCCGCGGTCCACGATGCGGTTGACGCCGCCCGAGACGGCGAGTCCGGTGATGTCCTGGCCGACGTTGGCGAGGCCCGCCACGAGGAGCCAGCGCGCATCATCGCCGACCACGTTGGCGAGGCCGCTCACGATGCCACCGCGGAGGTCCTCGCCGACGATGGTGGCGAGGCCACTGCCAGCGAGCCCGTGGAGGTCTTCGCCCACAATCATTGCGAGGCCGCCGCTGCCGATCCCGCGGAGGTCCTCGCCGACGACGGTGCCGAGCCCGCTCCACACAAGCCCGTGTGCGTCTTCGCCGACAATGGTGGCGAGACCACCGCCCGCGGCTCCCTGGAGGTCTTCCCCGATGATGGTGGCGAGCCCACCGCCGAACGCCCCGCTCCCGTCCTCGCCTGCGATGACCGCGAGGCCGCCGAGGCCAATCCCTTCGAAGTCGCTGCCGGAGATGGTGGCACCAAAGCTGCCGAGTGCGCCGAAGACCTCCTCGCCCGCGATGGCCGCGATGCCGCCGCCGCCGAGCCCGGTGAACTCCTCGCCCGCAACCAGCGCCAGGCCGCCGCCGCCGATGCCGGTAAACTCTTCGCCTGCGACCAGCGCCAGGCCACCCGCACCGACCCCGTTGAAGTCGTCCGCAGCCACGATGGCGAGGCCACCGAAGCCAATACCGTGCCACTCGTCCTCCGCGACGACGCCGAGCAGCCCCAGGCCTACCCCGTTGATCTTGCCGGCACCCGTGGCCGGAAGCCCCAGGGCGAGGCCGTTGACGGTTCCGAAGCGCACCTGCGTGGAGTCGAAGTACGGTACCCAGAGCGTGAGGTTGAGGCCGTTGACCTGCTCGAGGTAGCGATCCCGAAAGTTGAGTCGGATTCCGTTGACGCGCTCCGCGTCGCCGATGGCCAGGCCCGTGTTGTTGATGGTGAGGTCGAGGCTCCGTCCTTCCTGTGCGTGGGCCGCAGGCCAGAGCGCGAGGAGCAGGACAAACGTAGCGGCGAGGCGAAGCAGCATGAGGGGCAGGGCAGACTGGGTGGAATGGCGAGCCCTACGGACCGGCTGCGCGCCAGTTGCGCGCGCGCCCTCTTGCCGGGCACCTCGCCTGGGCTGGACGGTCTGGGCCAAACGAAGCGCGCCGGGATCCGAAGACCCCGGCGCGCTCGTCTGGTCAGGCGGCGTCGCCTCGTGGTGTGGCGAAGGGCCTACTTCACGAGCGTGAGGCGGCGCGTCTCAGCGAAGCGCTCGCCCTGGACGCGCAGCACGTAGGTGCCGCTCGCGAAGCCCTGCCCGTCCACGGCAAAGCGATGCACGGATCCGGCAGCCAGAGCCCCGTCGTGCAGCACGCTCACGCGGCGGCCGAGCATGTCGTAGACCGCGACCGTCACGTCCTGCGCTGCCGCGACCTGCAGCGTGAACGACGCCTGCGGGTTGAACGGGTTCGGGTAGACCGCGCTCAGGCTGTGCGTGCCCGTGAGTGCCTCGTCAGTCTCGCTGGCGACCGGCGGCGGCGTAGTGAAGTCCTCGGTCCCGTCGGTGCGGTCGTTCGGGCTTCCCTGGTCGGCGTTGACGCCGAGGCCGCGCTTGGCAAAGGCGGCCCAGATGAGGTCCTGGTTCACGCCGTTGTTGGCCAGCCTATCCGCCTCCAGGATGGCATCGCGTGCATCGACGAAGCCGGGGCTGCACGGCTGCAGCTTCAGGCCGTCCGTGACGAGCTGCAGCGCGAGGTTATTGCCGCCCGTGCCGTTGATGAGGTCTGCGTCGAAGCCGTAGCGATCGATCAGATTCCAGGTCATCTCCCAGAGCATCGTCGCGAAGACGGTCCCGATGCCGTGTGGCTGCGAGATGCCATTCACGTTGGCTACGTCGGCGTAGGTGAGCGGGTTGGTGCTCATGTCGGTCGAGTAGGGCGCGGGGCGAATGCCCTGGCCGTCTGTGCTCTCGAACTCGAGGTAGGTCGCGATGCCGCGACGCTGCGTGGCCGCGTCGGCGGCGGTCATGGTGAGCATGAGGCCGTAGTAGTCGCTCCAGCCTTCGCCCGCCTGCTCGGCGTTGCCGAGGCACGAGGACGCTGAAGGGCCGCCCGTGAGGCGGTTCGAGATGCCGTGGGCGTACTCGTGGATGATGACGCCGTTGTCGAGGTCGCTGTCGCGCGCGGCGCCTGTGAGCGAGACGCTAGCCGGGTCGTTGTCGGCGAGGATCAGGCCGGTGCTGCGTTGCACGAAGACCGAGGGGATCTCAATGTCCTCCCCGTCGTCGCCGTCGGGCAGGCCCATGCCGGTGAGGCCCTCGCCGGGGTTGCTGGGGCTGCAGCCCTCCGCGCCGGGCTCGCAGTTGAAGACGATGGCGGCGATCGCGCCCGCATCCTGCGCGTTGCGCACCTTGTCGACGAAGTTGCAGTCGCCGCGCTCGATCAGCGCCACCTTGCCTGCGATCTCCGCGCCGTTGACAATCGGGTCGCAGGAGCGCGAGGAGTTGGCGTCCTCCGCGAGCACGACGTCGCCGATGAGCGGGTCCGCCGGGAAGACCGGGCCGAAGCTGGCCGATCCCGTGGGGTATTCGCCTGCATCAGCCACCGGCTCGACGATCTCGAAGATGGCCGCATCCCAGACGTACATCTGCATGCGGGGGCGTGAGCCGTCGCGGGGCGTGGCAAAGTTGGCGTTGTTGGTGCCACTGCCGTCCTGCGCCTCGGCCCGGACGTAGTCGTCGCCGCGCCCTTCGCCGGAGAAGTTGGTCTCCTGGAAGTTGCCGCTGGCCTCGTCGAAGCCGTAGGCCACGAGGATGTCGTGGATGAGGTTGTTCCAGTAGAACAGGTTGGTGATGGCGAAGTCCTCGTGCGCGACGGGGTCGTTGTCGTCGGCGAAGGAGAAGTCGAACACGAGGCCAGCCCCGCCGTCAGGGCTGTAGCCCGGCAGGTTGCGGTCGCTGCGGTCCTCGTAGGCGTAGACGTTGTTGCCTCGGGTGATCGTGTAGGTGTTCTCCCCGTCATCGTGCCAGCCGTTCGGCGAGGCGACCGGGTCGGCCGGGTTCGTCACGAGCGCGATGGGGCCGTGGTTGGGGCTCTCCGCCGGGAACGCGACCACGCGGTACGTCCCAGATGCGCTGCTCGCGAGCGCCGGAGCCGCCGGTGCGAAGCTCGGCGCGGCGTGTGCGTGGCCGTGCGCATGGTCATGCGTGTGGCTGCCCCGGGAGCCTGTGATGAGCGCCGCGTCACGCTCGGTCCAGGTCTCGTGGACGACCCAGTCGTGCTGCCAGAGCACTTGCCCAGTGTGCGCGTCGACGGCGAGCTCCCACCAGTGGTGCCCGTCCATCGTCGCGATGGCGAGGTTCCAGACGAGGCGCAGCGAGCCTAGGTCGTCCTGCCACCAGGCAAGTTCGGCGGGGATGGGCTCCAGCGAGAGCTGCCCGCCGTCGAGCACCTGCTTCTGCGCCACGCCGTCGACGCGCTCGCGGACGGCAAAGCCCGCGGCCGAGCCCGGCATGTCGAGGGCGGCGGCGGCCGACGCGATGGCGTCCTCGGCGCTGAGCGACGGACGTGGCTCTGCCGTGCGCATGGTCGCGAGGTTCGGGAGGAAGCGGCTCCGGAGGCTCGACACCTCGCCCTCGTCGGTGACGTTGGCGTTGGCCGTCGCCTCGAGGATCTCCAGCCCGGCGTGCATCTGCCGGAGGTAAACGTGCGTGACGCCGAGGTGGGCCGTGTGATACTCGTCAGTGACGGCGTACGCACCGAGGTCGGCCTCGGTCACCCCGTAGGCCTCGTGCTGTGTGCGAAAGTGATCGACCGCGGTTTCGACGGCCCGGCTCGGGGCGGCGTCCTGGGCCGATGCGGCTATGGGTGCGACCAGTAGAGCCGCGAGCAATAGCAAACGAGTGACCATGAGAACTGTGGGTGGGGGGTAGGAACAGACGAAAGCGCTAAAGAACGATCCAACGGAAGCGATAGCAAGACTATAGTCAATGAATCAACCGAAACGTCCACGCGCGGTGGGCCGCACGTGGACGTTGGGGTACAGAGGTTCGAGCAACGGTGTCTAGCTCGCTCCTGGCGTCGTGCCGCCGAGGCGCTCGATCGTCTTCGGCGGTGCGGTGGGGAGCGCGGGCCGGGCGAAGACGGCCTCCCAATCGAGGCGGCCGGTCGCCTGCATGGCCACGAAGAGCGTCGCGATGCTGAGGCCGGTCACGGCGAGCCCGGTGAAGCCCTCCAGGAAGAACGTGAAGGCGAACACGACGAGGTAGATGACCTGCGCCACGCCGACCTCCACGAGCGCGAACCGCAGCCCGGTCACGAGCCGCATGTAGCTCACCACGAGCCCGACCGAGACGGCCGAGCAGATCACGAGCGCGAACACGACGTGGACGTGGTCCACGAGGTAGGCCAGCAGCAGGTGGAACGCGAAGAAGGACGACGCGAGGAAGAAGTAGTGCATCGGGTGGAGGCGCACGCCGCGCAGCACGCCGAGGACCAGCAGCACGAAGAAGAACAGGAACAGGCTCACTGGCGCGAAGAAGGTCACGCGGCTCACCCACGGGCCGGGGTTGAGCTTCTGCGGCAGCACCATCCCCACGCCCGCCTCGGCGACGAGCGAGCCGTAGTCCCACGCCAGCGCCCAGCCGCCGTCCGTCTCCTGCTTCCGCGTCGGCGCGAGCGACTGCGCGGGGAAGTCGATGGCGCCGAAGTCGGTCGTCATCGCGAGGGAGAAGTCGCGCACCTGCGCCACGCCGCGGCCGAAGCTGTAGCGCCACGTCTCCATCCCCTGCGAGCCGTAGCCGACCGCCACCTCGACGGTCTCGCCCGCCGCGACTTCGATGGCGTGGACGAGCCCGCTCGCCTCCATCGCCGCCTCCTCCACCTGCGCCCCGTCTACGTGCAGTGCGACGTTGTCGAACACGGCCGCGCCCTGCGGCAGCGGGAAGCGGAAGCGGTACGTCGCGTCCTCGTCGCTCGGGTTCGTGAGCCGATACCGCCCGTCGAAACGGACGCGGTAGGTCGGGTACCACAGGAGCCCCTTGCGGCGCTGGTCAAGGTCGAGGTCCACGGTGATGCCGGTCCCGGCAAGCGCAGCCGTCTCGAAGACCTCTTCCTCGATGGTCTCCTGCACGACCTGGCCCGCCTCCAGCCGCGTCTGCTCGCGCTCGACGAGGCGGCGGCGTTCGAGCGACGGCGCGAGCTGGGTGAGTGGTGCCCCCCACATCTCGCCGACGGAGCTGTGGAGGCTGGCTTCCTGCTGGTGGGTGCGGGTCATGACCGTCCCGCCGAGGAACATCCAGGCGAATGCGGTGCAGACAAAGATGAAGGCGATGGCGAAGAGGCGTCGAAGCATGGAATTGGGAGTAGTTCGGTGATTCGGTGAGGCAGTGTTGCCGTGGTTCGGTGGCGGTCGGAGGACCCCGCTCGTAGGGGCGGCTGGCGAACCGCCCAATGGTGCCAGGCGCTGGAGAGACGATGTAGCTCAGGCCGCCTGAGCAAGGGTGTCGGAGGACGTGGAGACGGCGTGTAGCGGAGGGGCCGAGTGAGCCTGGGCGCGGCACGGCCAGCCGACTCGCAGCACGCGGCGGTCGAGGGTGCGCTTGCAGCCAGCGGCGAAGGCGCGGTACGACACGCCTGCGCGGCGGAAGACCCGCCGGTGCCCCGGCCACACCGCGAGGCACGTCGCAGCGAGGAGCGCGCCATGGAGGCGGTCCACCCACGCGGCGTAGCGAGCGGAGCGTTCGCGTTGGAAGCGCGCCAGCCGCTCGGCGTGGAAGCGGAGGTGCGCGGCCTCGTCGCGGAGGATTTGGCGGCAGAGCGCCTGCGTCACGGGGCACCCCGTCGCGTCGCGCAGGGCGGCGTAGTACTGCGTCGCGACGGTCTCTGCGGTGACGAGCACGCGCAGGCAGTTTTCCAGGCTCGGCGACCGACGCATCCGCAGCTTCCGCACCCCGCGAAACACGAGGTCGATGCCCGTGCGGGTCTTGAGTGGCACCATAGCAGCGGTGAGCAACTGCGCCAGTTCACGCGCATGGCGCTGCTCCTCGCGAATGAAGAGCGCCATCGTCGCGCTGTAGGCCGGGTCGTCGTGCGCGGCGGCATACGCATCGGCGCAGCGCTGGAGGTAGCGGCCCTCCGACTGCTCGCCGAGTTGAAACTCCTGCACGGAGCGCACCACGGCGCGGCGGTCGTCGACGCTCCAGCGGACACCCTCCTGC
Source organism: Bacteroidota bacterium (assembly GCA_039208155.1). GTDB lineage: Bacteria > Bacteroidota > Rhodothermia > Rhodothermales > Rubricoccaceae > JBCBEX01. The sequence goes on from JBCCRG010000066.1 coordinate 8,233, forward strand.
CACGGAATCGAGCGCGGCGCGGTGGCGTTGCGGGTGAAGTAGGCGTGCCAGTCGGTCGTCGGGCGAAAGCGGGAGCAGGGCATCGAACAGCAGGGCAGGTGAACGGGGGCGAATGAACGGGGGCGAAGCGGGTCAAGCAGGGCGAGTCAGGCGGCCTCAGCGAGGGTGCCAGCAGGGCCGCCGGGGAGCGCGCCGAACTTTCGGGTGCGGCTGCGGAAGTCAGCGAGGACCGCGGCGAGGGCGTCGGCGTCCATCTCGGGCCAGCAGCGGTCCAGGAAGGCGAACTCGGCGTAGGCGCACTCCCAGAGCAGGAAGTCGGAGAGCCGCTGCTCGCCCGCCGTGCGCACGACGAGGTCGACGTCAGGGGCTTGCTCACCCGGCAACACGTGCGGGTGCATCGCGGCGGCGAGGTGGCGCGCGAAGGCGTCACGGGCGCTATCGTCGCAGGGAAGGGCCTCTCCCGAGGTCTGGCAGCGGCGGGCCGCCTCCACGAGCGCGTCGCGGGCGCTGTAGTCCACCGCGATGCGGAGGTGCAGCCGGGTGCCGCGCCGCGTCTCCCACTCGCCCCGCGCGATGGCATTGCGGAGCGCCTCGGGCAACCGGTCGCGCCGCCCGATCACGCTCAGACGCACGCCCGCACGCTTGAGCCGCACGATCTCGCGGCGCAGCGCCCAGCGGAAGAGCGCCATCAGCGCCGACACCTCGGCCTCAGGCCGCTTCCAGTTGTCGGCCGAGAATGCGTAGAGCGTGAGCGTCGAGACGCCCAGCCCCGGCGCCGCCTCCACGACGCGCCGCACGGCCTCAACGCCCGCGCGGTGGCCGTCGGTGCGGGGCCGTTCCCGCCGCGTCGCCCAGCGCCCGTTGCCGTCCATGATGCAAGCGAGATGGAGCCTCGTAGTTGTAGTCAAATAACTTTGCATTTAAAAGTAGAAAGAAGAAAGAAAAGCCACGTTGGCGGCGTGACATAGCTGGGCGGTTGTTTACGACAGGTCGCTCGGGTATTGCTGCATCGCGTATCGGTGGAAGAGCCAGCCCGCACCGGCACCGACGGCGAGCGAGGGCAGCAGAAACTGAAGCCCCGCTAGCGCCGCAATCACGAGGATGCCTAGGAAAAACAGCAGGGCCTCAGGCAGACCTGCCAGGAACGCCATTGGGTCCGACATCAACAGCCGGATCGGGTCCAGGCTTGCGAAAAACGCCGCGATCAGCAGGGCAGTCAGCGCGTAGGCTTTGACTGTCGTCCCCATGCCTGCAGCAAACCCGTTCCCCAGGTCTGTGCCGCCCAGGGCCTTCAGGATGACGCGGCGGGCATCGAGTGCGCCAAACAGACAGGCTGAGGGAATCGACGCGCCTGCTCCGTAAGCGACAAGCTCGGCGAAGCCCGTAGCTCCCCATGCCGCTAGCCAGAAGAGCGCGGCGGCTCCGCCGAACAGTGCGGCCCCCATGATGCGGTCGTTGATGGTCATGCGTTTGCTGATGCTGCTGGACTACTTCACCCGTGTTGCGCGGATGGTGGCTTGGTTGTCATACGCGCCCCGCAGCCCTTCCGTCATCGGCATCCAGTCTCGGATCCCCTCGTCGCAGCCACCGAAGACCAGGCCCTCAACGAAGGACACGTCGAGTGCATTGAGAACCGCAGCGTCGGCACGAACGAGCACTTCGTCAGCGAAAGCGAGGTAGCGCCGCGCAACGTTCAGGCGGTCGTTGTAGGCCTGGATCGTCATTTCCTCCAGGACCCCCATTTCGATGTGGAGCAATCCGAGCGCGTCGAGTTCAATCATCCGGGTATGAGCCTCGGGGAGATGAGACTGCACCAACGCGATGAACGCCGCGTGGCCAACTTCAGCAGGCCAATCGGACGTGTCGAAATAGGTTGGGGTGCGTCTGCCCATGTCACTTCACGCGCGTGGCGCGGATGATGGCTTCCATCTGGTCGAGGTAGCGCGTGAGGGCGGTGCGGCCCGCGTCGGTGAGGTCGTACTCGGTGCGCGGCGTGCGGTCGTCGAAGAACTTGCGGCAGGCGATGTAGCCTGCGTCTTCGAGCTTGCGCGCGTGGACGGACAGGTTGCCGTCGGTGAGGTCGAGCGCGGTCTTGAGGTCGGTGAAGCTCATCGTCCCGCCCGCAGCCAGCGCCGAGACGATGCCGAGGCGGATGCGCTGGTGGATGGTCGTGTCGAGGTCGGGCGCGAATGGGGCTGCGGCTTCCGAGCGCGGCGCGCGGCGGAGCTTGTTTTTTGATCTAGGCATGCGTGGCGGTGGTTGAGTGAGCGGCTTGGTGGAAGAGCCAGGCGGCCGAGAGAAAGAGCACGACGAAGAAACCCGTCAGGCCGAGCAGTTCGAGCGCGCTGCTGTACGGGCGCCCTAGCCCCGCGACCATGGCATAGAGGCCGATGCCCGCTTGCACGAGCGCCATCGCGGCGAGGACGACGACCATCCCGCTTGCCCGGAAGCGCGCGACGAGCGCCCCGACTACGCCGAGCGCGATCACGCCGAGGTAGAGCAGGTTCGCCGGGTCCCCATCAGCCCCGATGAGTCCAACGCCGAGGCTGACCACGAACAGGAACAGCATAGACGTCCCAGCCAAGCCGAGGCCCGCGCGATAAGCGATACGAGGAGCGAGTGTGGACATGAGGTGAGGGGAGCGTCAGCCGCCGTACTTGCGGGCGACGAGGAGGCCGAAGACGATGTGGAGGCCGCCGAAGCCCGCCGCGAGGTAGGCGTCGCCCCAGGCGGCGGGGCTGAGCAGCGCCAGTGCGCCGAGCGCGAGGAAGCAGGCTCCCATCAGCGGAACGAGCCGCACCGAGAACATGCCCGCCGACGCCACGCCGAGGCCGTAGCACAGCAGCCAGACGCCCGGCAGCAGGCGCCGCGTCGCGAGCGTCCCGTCGAGGCCGTTGGCGTCGTAGTAGACCCCATCCCCGTAGGTGGTCGAGGTAAACAGTCCGCCGGTGTCGAACGCGTAGAGCGCGAGCGTGAGCAGCACGCCGACCCCCACCGCAGGAGCGAGGCCGAGCATGAACTTGCGGGCCTGCCCCGCGAGCAGGTCGAGCCCCTCGCCCCGCACCTTGTG
>JBCCRG010000067.1:0-11287 GCA_039208155.1 Bacteroidota bacterium
CGGGTGAGCGCCAACGCCGTCGGGCCGGGCGACAGCGGGGGGCCGCTCCTCGACACCGAGGGCCGTGTGCTCGGCGTGGTCGTCTCCGGCCGCAACACGCGCGGCGACGATAACCTGCTCCGCCAAGACCTCTGCCTCACGACCGACCTCCGTCCGGCGCTGGCAGCGCTGGCGGCCCGCGAGGCTCCGCGTCCGCTCCGGGCCAGCTTGGCGTTGCTGGAGGCATCGGCCCCGCATGCGCAGATGCTCCGCGCCGTCGCGTCGCTGCAGGCTGGGCGCGCGCGTGGCCGTGACCGCAGTGACGCCCGGCCCATCCTCGCTGACCTGCTCGACGCGGCGGCACGCACCCAGCAGGATCCCGCCATGCTCTTCCTGCTCGGCACCACGCTCGACTTCGTTGGAGACCAGGCGGCGGCCGCCGAGGCGTTCGCCGACGCCCTCGACCACGCCGACGGCTTCTTCCCCGCCGCCTACGCGCTGGGTCACCACCACCTCCGCAACGGCCAGTTCGACGAGGCCGACGCCTACTTCCGGCGCACTGCCGACCATCCAGGCTACCGGCACCTCGCCGCGCTCGGGCTCGCCCGCAGCCACGCCGAGCGCTTCGACTACACGGCCGCCATCGAGGCGCTGCAGCCGGTGCTCCACCACGACCCGGACTACGCGCCCGCCCTCTACCTCCTCGCCTACGCGCACCTGGGCCTCGGCGACGAGGCGACCGCCGAAGCCCTCCTCGTGCGGCTCCAGCACCGCGATGCATACTGGGCTGAGCGGCTCGCGCTCAACCTGCGGGCGCAGGCGCTCCGCCCCACCGCGCTCCACGCCGTGTCGGGTCCTTAGCGAGCGCTGGGCATTCGGCGCGCTAAAGCTCAGACCGATTCTACTTGGCAGGCAAGCACCAGAAGTGTGCAGGGCATGTGTGAATGCCTATGCCGTAACGACGGGCGCGTGTTGCTTTCGGGGACACCGGGCCGGATATTCCGCCCCGCAGCCTGGCACGCCACCGACGAGCAGAGCCGGGCTGCCTACCACCACCGCCTCTCGCCCTCCTCTCACCCCGCGTCGTTTCTGTCCCGTACGCACGCGCTCTCCTTTCTCCTCATGGACTCCCAGGATTCCCGCCCGGCACGCCGTGACGACCGCGACGAAGTCTACTCCATCCGCGTCCCTGCTGGGAAGCGGACTTATTTCTTCGACGTGAAGGCGACCCGCTCCGGCGAAGACTTCTTCCTCAACATCACCGAGAGCAAGCGGCGCGGCGAGGGCGGCTACCAGAAGCACAAGCTCTTTCTCTACAAGGAGGACTTCGGCAAGTTCGTGAGCGCGCTCCACGAGGTCATCGCTCACGTGCGCGATGAGTTGCTGCCGGACTACGAGTTTGAGGACCTGCCGGAGCTGGACGTGCCGGAGGATTCGTACTGGGAAGACGAGTAGGCGTCACGTGCGCGGTCGCCTGTGAGTTTTCGCGGGAGCAGGACCCCCGTGGGGCCCATCGCGTAGCGTGGTTCCTTTTCTGGATCCACACCACGTCGCCGTCTCCCGATGCCTGTCACCATGCGCCTGCTGCCGCTCGTCACGGTCGCTTCGGGAGACACGCTTCCGGCGCAGCTCGCGCGGATTCTGGAGCGCGAGGCCGCGTTTTCTGACGAGGTAACCCAGGCTGCCCAGGCGCTCGTGGCTGACGTGCGCACGCGCGGCGATGCGGCCCTCCGCGAGGCCACGGCTCGTTTCGACGGCGTCGTGCTCGACGATCTGCATGTGCCGACCGAGGCCCTCCGCGCCGCCTACGACGCCCTCGACGAAGACTTGCGCGCAGCACTAGCGCAGGCAGCGGAAAACATCCGGCGATTCCACGAGCGGCAGCGCCGGACCGCCTGGTTCACCGAAGACGGCGACGGCGTGGTGCTCGGCCAGCGGTATGTGCCGGTAGACCGTGCCGGGCTCTACGCGCCTGGGGGTACCGCAGCCTACCCGTCGAGCGTGCTCATGAACGCGATCCCGGCGCAAGTCGCAGGTGTGGCGGAGATCTACCTTGTCAGCCCGCCGGGTCCGGACGGCCTGCCACACCCGCTCGTGTGCGCGGCGGCGCACCTGCTCGGACTCACGCACGTCTACGCCGTCGGTGGCGCGCAGGCCATCGGCGCGCTGGCCTACGGGACCGAGACGATCTCCCCGGTGGACGTGATCGTGGGACCGGGTAACGCCTACGTGGCTGCGGCCAAGCGCGAGGTGTTTGGGCAGGTTGCCATCGACAGCCTCGCGGGGCCGAGCGAGATCGTCGTCCTCGCGGACGACACGGCGAATCCGCGCTTCGTAGCGGCGGACCTGCTCTCGCAAGCCGAGCACGACGTCCGCGCCTCCGCGATCCTGGTGACGCCGAGCCCCGCGCTGGCGGAAGCTGTGCAGGACGCCATCGAGGAGCTGGTGCCGACGCTCTCGCGCAGCGCCCAGCTCGAAGCCGCGCTCATTGACTACAGCGCCGCCGTCGTTGCCGAGACGCTCGACGATGCCATCGCGCTCGTGAACCGGCTGGCCCCCGAGCACCTTGAACTCATCGTCCGCGACCCGTGGGCGGTCATGGGGCGCATCCGGCACGCGGGCGCGATCTTCCTCGGCCCCTACAGCTCCGAGCCGGTCGGCGACTACTTCGCGGGGCCCAACCACGTGCTGCCGACCGGCGGCACGGCGCGCTATGCCTCTGCGCTCGGCGTGGACACGTTCCTCCGACGCCAGTCGGTGATCGCCTACACGCGCGAGCGGCTGGCGCAGACCGGCCCCGCCATCGTGCGGCTCGCTGAGGCAGAGGGCCTCGACGCCCACGCCCGCGCCATTCAGGAGCGCCTCGCTCACATCACAGCGACGTCGCCGAGGCGCACCGCCGAGCCGTCCGCCGACCCCACCTAGCCCATCGCGGCGGTCCCGGTACGGTTTCTGCCCGCTCTGCGGCGCGACTCCGTTCTGGAACCGCTTTTTTATTCACCAGACTGTGCGCCTGACCGTCCCGACTGCGCGGGGCGGTGCCGAACAGGCCCTCCGCATCCCGCATGGACGCATCCCGCATGGAATTCCCTACCGACCCGACGGCACCGAGCGACGGCCTGCTGTCCCTGATCCGCCCGGAGGTTCGGGCCCGCAAAGCCTACACGGTCGCCACCGACACCGATGGGCGCGCCAAGCTCGACCAGAACGAGAGCCCCTACGACCTCCCCGACGCGCTTAAGCGCGAGATCGTCGAGGCAGCGCTCCGGCATGGGTGGAACCGCTACCCGCAGGACCGCCCGCAGCGGCTCACGGCCGCGCTCGCCGAGCACCTCGGCCTGACGCCCGACCACCTGATCGTCGGACACGGCTCGAACGAGCTCACGCACACGCTTGGGCTCTGCTTCCTGGACGCGGGCACGCCCATCGTGCTGCCGCACCCGATGTTCTCGCTCTACGAGAGCATCGCGAAGATGCACGGCGCGGACATCATCTCGGTCGATCCGGAGCCGGACTTCACGCATGCGCCGGACGCGATCATCAACGCCGCGCGCCGCGCTGAGGCTGCGCTGACGGTCGTGACGACGCCGAACAACCCGACGGGCAAGACCATTGCCCACGCCGACCTCGCCCGCATCGCGCGCAGCATCCCTGGCTTCCTCGTGATTGACGAAGCCTACTACGAGTTCATCGAAGGCCCGACCGCCGTCGACCTGCTGGCGGCGCATCCCAACGTGCTGGTGATGCGCACCTTCTCGAAGGCGATGGGGCTGGCTGGGCTGCGGCTAGGCTACCTCGCAGCACACCCGCGCGTCATCCACGAGATGCAGAAGGCGCGGCTTCCGTTCGTGGTCGATCATCTCGCGGAGGCGGCAGGGCTAGCGCTGCTGGCACGGCCGGACCTGCTCGCCGAGCGCGTGGCGGCGCTCCAAGCGGGCCGCGCAACGCTGATGGCCGGGGTCCGCGCACTCGGGCTGACCGCGTTTGATACGGCGGCGAACTTCTTCCTCGTCAAGGTGCCGGCGGCTCCGGCGGAGGTCCGTGTCCGGATGGCCGAGCGCGGTGTGCGCATCCGGGATGTGAGCAGCTACCGTGCACTGCCCGGTTATGTGCGCTTCTCGGTCGGGACGCCTGAGGAGAACGCGGCCTGCCTGGAGGCCTTCGCGGCCGTCCTCGGTGAATTGGGCTACGCGCTCCCCTCGGGCGGCGCGCAGGGCGGTGACGGTCTAGCGGGGAGCGAAACCGTTGCGGTGTCGGCTGGTTCGTAGCGACTGCACCGGCGGCCCTGTCAGCTGCGCCTTCCGGCTGCGGCGTACCCGTACCTTTGTTCCTCCACGAACGCCCCCTCAGATCGCCCCCATGGAGTACATCCAGGTTGACATCATCGGACTCTCGACCAGCCCGTCCAGTGGCGGAGCCTATGCGCTGGTCCTCGGCGAGGTCAACGGCAACCGCCGCCTGCCGATCATCATCGGCGCGTTCGAGGCGCAGGCCATCGCGCTCGAGCTGGAGAAGATCCAGCCGCCCCGCCCGATGACGCACGACCTCCTCCGCGACCTCTTCGACGCGCTCGACGCCGAAGTCACGGATGTGATCGTGGACGACCTCCGCGAGGGCACCTTCTTCGCCAAGATCCGCTACGAGTTCGAGGGCGAGGAGAGCCAGCTCGACGCCCGCCCGTCCGACGCCGTCGCGCTCGCCGTCCGCACCGACGCGCCCATCTTCGTGATGGCGAGCGTCCTCGACGAAGCAGGCATCCCCGCCGACGACGAGAACGTCTCGGCCTTCGCCAGCAGCGACGAGGCCGAAGCCGAAGAGCGCCCGTCGCGCAAGGTGTCGCCGCTCGACGCGATGAAGGAGCGCCTCCAGAAGGCCATCGACACGGAGGACTACGAAACCGCCGCCCAGCTCCGCGACGAGATCGAGCGCCTCAAGAGCGAGAACTGAAGGAGGAGGTCTGAAGTGGGAAGTTAGAAGTTGGGACGCTTGATGCACCGCCTCTGTCTTCACACTCACCTTACTCTCCGGCCTCCCATACAGCCTCGTCAGACCGGCGGGGCTTTTCTATGCGGACGAGGCACGTTACGCCGAGAAGACACGACCTAACCTCAGCGCTGTGTTTGCCTTCTACTTCAACCTTCTCACTTCTCACCTCCAACTTTGAACTACGCTCGTCTCGACGGCTTCACCGATCTCTTTTGCGCCTACGCAACGGGGGACTCCGCGCTGCTGAAGCACTACACGCGCGCGCCGTACGACCCCGCTGCGCGCGCCGCTGCGGCAGAAGCCGCCGCCGCCCACCCGCGCGACCGCGACGCTCTCGTCGACATCCTCCTCGACCAGAACCGGCGCTGGTATGCGGAGGGGAGCGGTGCCTGGGAGGCCGCCCGCGCCAACATCGAGGCGCTGCGAGACGAAGAGACGGCAGCGGTGGTGACGGGCCAGCAGCTTGGGCTCTTCGGAGGACCGCTCTACACGCTCTACAAGACGCTCACGGCGCTCCAGCTTGCGCACCAAATGACGGAGGAGACGGGGCGACGCGTGGTGCCCGTCTTCTGGCTCGAAGGCGAGGATCACGACTTCGCTGAGATCCGCGCGCTGACGGTGCTCCACCGCAACGAGCCCCAGCGGATCGTCTATGACGACGGGGCTGACCCCGACGCGGATCGCGGAGCCGTTGGGCGCTTCGTGCTCACGGACGCGGTGACAACGGCGCTGGACGAGTTGGAGGAGGCGCTGCTACCGACGGAGTTTCGCGACGCGCTCATGGCGAAGGTGCGCGCCGCCTACGCCCCCAGCACGACCGTCCTCGACGCCTTCGCCCGGCTCATGGTCGCGCTGCTCGGCGACCTGGAGACACCCACGGGCCTCGTCTTCATCGCCGACGACGACGCGCGCCTCCACGAGCTTGTGGCGCCGCTCTTCCGCGCTGAGCTGGAGGACCCCGCCGCGACGCTCCACGCGATGGCGCAGGCCAGCGACGCGCTCCGCGCCGATTTCCACGCGCAGGTGACGCCGATGCCGGTGAACCTGTTTTACCTCACGGACGACGCCCGCACCGCCATCGACCCTATTGAGGGAGCGGACGGTGAGCCCGACCTCACGGGGGCGCGCGGTTTTCGGCTGCGGGGCACCGAACAGACGTTCACGCAGGCCGAGCTGATCGGGGAGTTGGAGGCGCACCCGGAGCGGTTCAGCCCCAATGTGGTCCTGCGCCCGCTCACACAGGACAGCCTGCTCCCGACGGCGGCCTACGTCGCAGGGCCGGGCGAGGTCGCCTACTTCGCGCAGTACCGGGGCGTCTACGAACGCTTCGGTGTGCCGATGCCGGTCGTCTACCCCCGCGCGAGTGCGACGCTCGTGGAGGGCAAAATCCAGAAGGTGCTCGACCGCTACGGCCTCGCGCTGCCCGACCTCCAGGGCGACCTGCACGTCCTCCACCGGCGCCTCGCCCTCGCCGCTGCCGACGCCGACCTCGGTGCCGCTTTCGGCGACGCGCAGCGCTGCCTCCACCAGTCGATCAACTCGCTCAAGCCGCTCATCGAGTCCATCGACAAGGGCCTCGTGTCCAGCGCCGAGGCGACGCGGGCAGCGCTCCAGAAGGAGTTCGCTAAGCTCAAAGACCGCATCGAGCGCGCGCAAAAGCGCAACGAGGACGTAATCCTCGACCACCTCGAAAAGGCCGCCGTCGGCCTCGTACCTGGCGGGAAGCTCCAAGAGCGCAGCCTCTCGGCGCTCTACTTCCTCAACAAGTACGGCCCAGCGCTCCTCCGCCGCTGGCACGCCGAGCTGTCCCTCGACACGAGCGAGCACGCGGTTTGGGAGGTATAAGCGTGTGAGAGAGGATGGGTATGAGGGTGCGAAGGCCCCGTAAAAACCGTAGGAGAGTGATGTAGCGCTGCGCATTCTCTCATACTCTCCCACCCCCACACTCTCACACTCCTCGTCATGTTCAGTCCCCTCATCGAGCGCGCCATCGAACTCGCGGCGGAGTGGCACGACGGCACCTACCGCAAGAGCCGTTGGCGGCCGCCCGTGTTCGATATCCCGTCCGTGGAGGTAGACGAGGGCGAGCCCGTCAGGGTGCTGCGCGTGCCGGTGATGGCGCACGTGACGACGGTGGCGTTCACCGTGCAGCGCGCAGGGTGGGACGATGAAACCGTGGCGGCTGCCTTTCTCCACGACACGGTTGAGGACTGCAACCGCTATGGGCAGGGTCTCACACTGGAGGCGCTCGCCGCCGCGACGACGTCCGGCGTGGCCGAGCGCGTGCGCGCCGTCACCGAGCCGAAGAAGGCTGCGAGTGGGCGCTTCCTCCCCTGGCAAGTCCGTAAGGAGGCCTACGTCGAGCAACTCGCGAACGGAAGCGACGAGGCTGCCGCGATCTCGCTCGCCGATAAGCTGCACAACCTCTGGACGATGAACCAGGGCCTCGCCGCGGGCCGCGACATCTTTACCCGCGCCCGCCACGCCGACGGCTCGCCCCGTGGCCTCTCGGCCGGGCCCACGCAGCAGCAGTGGTATTTCCAGGCCGTCCTCGGCGCCGTCGCCCGCTTCGCCGATCCGCGCCTTGAGCCGCAGCGCATGCGCCTTCGCGAGGAGATGGCCCGCTTCGATGCCCTTGTGGGAGAGAGGACGACGTAGCCCGCTCCTGCGCCAAAAAGTAAGACCGGTATCTCACCCCACCACGAAGGAGATACCGGTCTTGCGCCCAGAGCAGAGCGCCATATCTAAATCCAATGCTACCGCTGAGGCGTGCCGATGCGGTATCACGCAATCGCGGGATTCGGCGCGTTTTCCCTGAGGATCGCGCCGTCCGGAAAGCCCGGACAAAGTGGGCTGCCGCGTAACCTCCTGAGGGTGCCCTCGTACTTTCAATTCAAACTGAAAGTTCAGCAGCCGGTCTGATTCATGGCCTCCTCCCGCTCGGTCGCGCGTGCGGCCCGCCTCGCCCTTGGTACAATCTGGCTCGCCGAGGGCCTCTTCCTCAAAGTTCTCTGGGCCCACCCCGACGAACTCGCCCTCGTGGCCAATTCCGGCCTCTGGTGGCCGACGCCTGCCGCTACGCTCGCCGTGGTAGGCGTGCTTGAAGCCGCGCTCGGCGTCGTGCTCCTCGTAGGGGTCAAGCCGCGCCTCACAGCGGCCGTCGCCGGTGCCGCGTTGGTCGTCATCACGACGACGGTCGTCGCCACGGACCCGACGGTGCTGCTCCTGCCCTTCAGCCCGATCCTGAAGAACCTCGCGCTGCTCGCCTGCACGCTCGCCGTGTGGCACGGCGGCACGGAAGCCCACATCGAGTCTTCCTCATCACTACGCCCGCCAGCGCTGTCCGCTTAGCGTCATGCATGCTCCACTTCGCACCCGCTTCGAGGCGCTGGAGACCCAGCGTGATGCTTTCCTTGCGCCGATCTGTGCGCTCACGGAGGAGGAGCGCGCCCGTAAGCCGTCGGCGAGAGCGTGGTCGCTCAACGAACTCGTGCATCACCTCCTTCTGATCGACACGCAGGCACTCGACGGGATCACGGCCGCCTTCGCAGCACCTCCCCGATCAGCCGGGGTGACAGCGCCGCTACGCTTCGGGGCGATCCGCCGCGTCCTGGCGTTGCCGGTCCGCATCCCGGCTCCGCCTGCCGCCGACGGCGTGATGCCTCGTGACACGCCCGACTTTGCCACGCTCGACGCCGAGTGGACCCGCGTCCGCACCATGCTGGCCGACTGCCTGCTGGAGGCGCCGCCGGATCGGTTCGACGCGACGGCGTTCCGACACCCCATCATGGGGCGCTTCACGCTGCTGGACACGCTCGACTTCGTGCATGCGCACCACGCGCACCACCTGCCGCAACGCAAACGGCTCCTCGCCTGGTGTAGCGAGGAGCCGTCGGAAGCGAGCGTGATCTGACGCCTAGCTCGTGCTCGGCGTCGGGCGGACGACGGTGCCGTTGCCTGCGCCGTCACCTTCGGTCGGGCGGAGGCCAGCCGGAGCCGGGACGAACGTGCCGTCGGTGTGCAGCGTCGTGTTCGTCGCCTCATCGGAGGACGTGCTGAAGCGCGTCGCGATGGAGTCGAACGTGGAGTACATCACCGGCACGATCACGAGCGTGAGGAACGTCGCGAACGTCAGGCCCGAGATGATTGCGGTGCCCATCGGGCCCCAGAACTGCGTGTTCTCCGAGCCGAACTGGAAGGCCGGATCGAGGTTGGTGATGAGGCCCACGAAATCGATGTTCAGACCGAACGTGAGCGGGACGAGGCCGATCACGGTCGTCATCGCCGTGAGGAGCACCGGGCGCAGACGCGTCGCGCCACCCTCGATGACCGCCTCCTGCTTCTCCTTGCCCTGCTTGTGCCGGAGCTGTTCGATGTAGTCGATCAGCACGATGGCGTTGTTCACGACGATGCCCGCAAGCGAGATCACGCCGATGAACGTCATCAGGCCGAACGGCGTCCGCGTGAGGATGAGCCCGAGCATCACGCCGATGAGCGAGAGGCCCGTCGCGATCATGATGATGAGCGTGTTGCCGACCGAGTTGAACTGCAGGAGCAGGATCAGCGTGATGAGTGCGAGGCCGATCAAGAGCGCCGTCGTGAGGAAGCCGAAGCTCTCCGCCTGGTCCTCGCTCTCGCCCGTGTAGCGGATCGTCACGCCGGGCGGCACCTCGTTGTCGATGTAGTCGGCGAGGTAGCCCTGCACGGTGGCGAGCAGCGCGTTGCCGTTAACACCCTCGGCGGCGTTGCCATCGACCGTGACCACGCGCTCCTGGTCGAGCCGGGTGATGTTGCCGAGGCCGGTGCCCGTGCTGATGCTGGCGACGGCGAGCAGCGGGATCTGCTGGCCCTCGTAGAGGATCGTCAGGCTGCGGAGCGTCTCCAGGCTCTCGCGGTCCTCCTCGCGCAACCGCACGACGATGTCGTACTCGTCCTCGCCCGCGCGGAAGGTGCTCGACTCAAAGCCGTTGATGGCAGCCTGGATGGTCTGCGAGATCTGGCGCGTCGAGAGGCCGAACTGCCCGGCGCGCTCGCGGTCGATATCGACCTGGAACTGCGGGCGGCCCGTGTCGAGGTCGTCGGCGATGTCGACGAGGCCCTCCAGAGGCGGCGTGCCCGTCTCGGGGTCAGGCTCCGTCGCGCCGCGGACGAGGCGCTGCTTGATCGCCTGGGAGACGGCCACGATCTGGTCGAAGTCCTCGCCCGCCACCTCGATGTTGACCGGCTTGCCGGTCGGCGGGCCGTTCTCGTCCTTGACGACCTCGAACGTCGTGCCGGGGATACCGCTGAGCTGCTCGCGGATCTTGCGCAGCGTGAGCGTGCTGGACTCGGCGCGGTCGGCGAAGTCCTTCATCGTCATCGTGATGGCGCTGTTCTCGGGGCTGGCTGAGCCGCCGCCGAAGAGCACGTCGCCGCCGATGCCGACGCGGGTGAGGATCGTCTTGACGTTTTCCTCGCTGGCGTCGTTCTCGGCGAGCACGCCCTGGATGCGCTCGTAGGTCTCCTGCGCGATGGCGTTCGACGCCTCGATGTTGGTCCCAAGCGGGGCCTCGACGTTGACCTCGATGAAGTTCGGGTCGCTTTCCGGGAAGAACTCGGTGCCGGTCGGGGCCAGCACAAAGAGACCCATGATGACGACGAGCGTCGCAAGCGTTGCGGTGAGCAGCCGCGCGCGGTTGTCCGTGAGCAGCAGGCGCGTACGCTGGCCGAGCACGAGCGCGCCGAGCAGCCCGAACACGACGATCGCTGCCGGAAGCGCCATCAGTTCGGCGATGAGGAGTGGGTTGTCGATTCGCCCACCCATCCACAGGAGGACGCACAGCGTCCCGACGATCGCGCCGAAGACGAGGCCGGCCTTGACCGACCCCATCCGCCCGAGCATGACCGTCTCGACAGCATGAACGACAATCCCGAGTATGCCGATGACGAGAAGCGCGATGCCAGGCACGAAGAGCAGCATCGAGGCTGGCTGGCTGACGCCACCAATGAGGGCCCCGCCAATGAGCAGCAAGAAGCCAAGCGTGAAGCTGCCGAGCGCGAGCGTGTTGCGGAGCATCGCCCGGTTGACGCTGTAGTCGCGGTCGAGCATCCAGCCGAGGAACGTCCGGTAGCGGGCGGTGAGCCGCGGGACGGTCTGCGTCTGGAACCGCTGCGAGAACGGACCGAGGAGGTACTTGTGCAGGTAGTAGAGCACCGGGATCGTGACGGCGAGGAAGACGAACGTCTTCCAGTTGGCCAGGAACACCACGAGGCCGAAGAAGGCAATCACGGCCGCCGCGCCGAGCTTGAACTGGCGGCTACGCGCCGGGCGCTCCTCGCCGTC
>JBCCRG010000068.1:0-11224 GCA_039208155.1 Bacteroidota bacterium
CGAACCTGGCGCTGGCCCGGATGCGCCTGAAGCAGATCGACGCTGCGCTCGACCTGTAATACCAGATACGAGAACGTCCTGTTTATTGCTTGCTTCTCCCTCCTTTGTCATCCCGGACTTGATCCGGGATCTATACGATGCACCGTATGGATTCCCTCTTTCGCGGGAATGACTCTGAAGAGAGTTTGCACGGCTGTTTCTCGGAAATGGTATAACCCTCCGATTTTTTCAGACCGTCGACTTTTTTAGGTCCCTCCCACCGGACCCGACGCCCTGCCGCGTGCCCTCCTGGCGCGGCAGGGCGTTTTTTCTGAGGAGAGTGCGCGCGGTGGCTGTCGGCACCGTGTGCGCGGGGAACTCCGCTGTAACCGCTGGCCGTTCCGGGAGCCGACCCTGCTTTTCCTCTCCCGACTCCACTTCGCATGGCTGCCGACACCTCCCACGGGACTGCCCGTCGCCACCACTTCACGCACCGCCCCACCGTCGCGGGCCCCTTCGCCTGGCGCGCGCTCGACGGCTACACCGACGTCGTCTACGAGAAGGGACTCCCGGACACCAACACGGCGGGGATCGCTCGTATCACGATCAACCGTCCCGAAGTCCGCAACGCGTTCCGCCCGACCACGGTCACGGAGATGATCCGCGCCATCGACGATGCACGGGACGACCCGTCGGTGGGCGTGATCGTGCTCACGGGCGCGGGCGACAAGGCGTTCTGCTCGGGCGGCGACCAGCGCATCCGCGGCGACCACGGCTACCGCGAGATGGAAGGCGGCCAGGAGACGGGCATGCAGCGCCTCAACGTGCTCGACTTCCAGATCCGCATCCGCACCTGCCCGAAGCCCGTCATCGCGGCGGTCAACGGCTGGGCTGTCGGCGGCGGGCACGTGCTCCACGTCGTCTGCGACCTCACGATTGCGAGCGACAACGCGCGGTTCATGCAGACCGGCCCGAAGGTCGGCTCGTTCGATGCGGGCTACGGCACGGCGCACCTCGCGCGCATCGTCGGGCAGAAGAAGGCCCGCGAGATCTGGTTCCTCTGCCGCGACTACTCCG
Organism: Bacteroidota bacterium; assembly: GCA_039208155.1. Lineage (GTDB taxonomy): Bacteria > Bacteroidota > Rhodothermia > Rhodothermales > Rubricoccaceae > JBCBEX01. The sequence goes on from JBCCRG010000068.1 coordinate 1,057, forward strand.
CGCAGGAGGCGCTCGACATGGGCCTCGTCAACACGGTGGTGCCCCTCGCCGAGTTGGAGCGCGAGACGGTCCAGTGGTGCCGCGAGATCCTGCAGAACTCGAACATCGCCATCCGCATGATCAAGGCTGCCGCCAACGCCGACGAGGACGGCGGCGCCGGGCTCCAGCAGCTCGCTGGCCACGCCACGATGCTGTTCTACATGACCGAGGAGGGCCAGGAGGGCAAGAACGCCTACAACGAGCGCCGCAAGCCCAACTTCGACGCGGACGGCTATCGTCCGTAACAGTTTTGCCGTGCTACAGTAAACCTGTGCGGCCGTGGTACCTGACCAGCCCCACTGCAACACGGCTTCACCGCAACACCGCCCCACTCGTCATGAGCATCCCCATCGAAATTGCCGAGGTGTACGACGGCCTGGCCGAGGCCACGGGCCTGATGCGTATTGCCCGCGATCCAGCAGGCGGCGACGTGCTGGAGTTGGAGTTGCAGACGGCGTGGCTGGGGATGTTCAAGCGGCCGACGCAGGTGGCAGCGTGGCCGCTGTCGGACATCGCGGAGGTGCGCTTCAAGCGCGGCGTGTTCAAGGACCGCCTCTGGCTCCGCCCCGCGCGCCTCGACCTGCTCGACGCGCTGCCGGGCCGCCACAAAGGGCGCGTCAAGCTCAAGATCAAGAAGGTCTACCGCGATGAGGTCTACGACCTGCTGGACGACCTGGAGGCGTGGCGTCCGGAGCAGGTTACCGAGGGCGCCTAGCGGGTAGCGCGGGCGTTGGACCGCATCCACGCCGCGGCGTATCGTGGCGTGGCTCCGTTGACCTTCGCTCTCTACCCCAATGCGCCTCACCCGCCTGCTCCCGTTCGTCATCGTCCTCGGCCTCCTCGCCGTCTGGGCGGGCCTGTCTGATCTCCAGGAGGAGGCTATCTCCGAAGCCGAGGCCCCCACGGTGCCAGAGGCCGACCTCCGCCCGTTCTCCGAGCGCGCCCAGAAGCAAGCGCCGGGACCCGACCAGCGCCCGGCGACGTGGCTCGCCGAGCAGCGCCTCTTCCCCCACTTCCAGCACGACGCGGAGGCGTTCCGCGCGGCGCACGCGCAGGCGCTCCAGATGCGCACGGCGGCCCGGGTAGGAGCCGAATTCGGCGCGTGGGAGCAGGCCGGGCCGACTAACGTGGGCGGGCGGATCACGAGCATCGCCTTCGCGGAGAGCGCGCCGGACGTGGTGTATGCTGGGGCCGCGACCGGCGGCGCGTTCAAGTCGCTGGACGCCGGGCGGACGTGGGCGCCCATCTTCGACGACCAGGCTATTATGCCCGTCGGAGTTGTGGCCGTTGACCCGACCGATCCGGACCGGGCGTTCGTGGGCACGGGCGAGTCGAACGGGGGGTCGTACAACCTCTCCGGCGGCGGCGTCTTCCGGACCGAGGACGGCGGCACGACCTGGACACCGCTCGGGCTGGAGGAGACGATCACCATCGGCCGTATCCGCATCGATCCGCGCGACCCGGACCGCGTCTTCGTGGCAGGGACGGGGTCCTACTTCGGCACGTCGCCTGCCCGCGGCGTCTACCGCTCCACCGACGGCGGCGACTCCTGGACGCAGGTCCTCTTCGTCTCCGACCGCACCGCCGCCATCGATCTGGTAATGCATCCGACCTCGCCCGACACGCTCTACGCGGCGATGTGGGAGCGCGAGCGCACACCCATCGGCGCCGTGCTCTCAGGGCCCACGAGCGGCATCTACCGCTCCGCCGACGGCGGCGACACCTGGACACTGCTCGGTCAGACGGACGGGCTTCCCGGTTCTGCCGACGACATCGGGCGTATCGGCCTCACGACGTGCGACGGGGACCCCGACCGGATGTACGCGCTCTACAACAACGGGCGCTTCGTGACGGACCTCTATCGCTCCGAAGACGGCGGCGTCTCGTGGGCCCGCGACCGGCGCTCCGACGGCCTCACCAGCTTCGGGGGCGGCTTCGCGTGGTACTTCGGCAACGTCCGCTGCGACCCGCTCGACGCGGAGCGTGTGTTTGTCCTCGACGTGCCGCTGGTGGTGTGGGAAGGGAACGGCTGGTTCGATCAGTACGGCTACGACGTCCTCCACGTGGACCACCACGCGCTCGCGTTCAAGCCCGACGACCCGACCTACCTCCTCTCCGGCAACGACGGCGGCTTCGACATCAGCACCGACCGCGGTATCAACTGGGAGCCGGTCAACGGCCTCGCCATCACGCAGTTTTACGAGATCGGCCTCGACGCGACGAACCCAGAGCGCCTCTACGGCGGCACGCAGGACAACGGCACCGTCCGCACCCGCACCGGCGCCCTCGACGACTACGAGCTCATCTACGGCGGCGACGGCTTCTACGTGATCATCGACCCGACCAACCCCGACGTGATCTACGCCGAGTCACAGTTCGGCTTCCTCGGCAAGTCCATTGATGGCGGCATCACCTTCGAGTTTGCCCGAAATGGCATCGACGAAAGTGAGCCCACGAACTGGTCGACGCCGGTGGTGATGGACCCGAGCGATCCGGAGACGCTCTACTACGGCACCAACCGCGTCTACCAGACGACCGACGGCGCGGCGTTCTGGGAGCCCATCTCGCCCGACCTTACGACCAGCGCGGCAGGCCGCCTGAGCGTCGTGACCGCGATCTCCGTCTCGCCGCTCGACCCCGACGTGCTGTGGGTCGGCACGGGCGACGGGCAGGTCTGGACGACGGACGACGGCGGCGCAACATGGACCGACCGGACGGGCCCGCTCCCCTTCCGCTACGTCACCCGCGTCCTCGCGCACCCGACCGACGTGGCCTCGGCGTACGTCACGCAGTCGGGTCTGCGCTGGCGCGACCCGGAGCCGCGCGTCTTCCGCACCGCGGACAGCGGCCTGACGTGGACCTCGATCAGCGACGGCCTGCCAGACGCGCCCGTGAACGCCATCGCCGTCGACCCGCTCGCACCGGACACCGTGTTCGTCGGGACCGATGTCGGCCCGTTCGTCAGTTCCGATGCGGGCCTCACGTGGGAAGCGCTCGGCACCGGCATCCCGGCGGTTGCCGTGTTCGACCTGCAGGTGCACCCGACCGCGCGCTACCTCGCCGCGGGGACGCACGCCCGCTCGCTCTGGACGCTGCAGCTACCCACGAACCCCGTAGCGAATGAGCCAATCGCCCAGCTTTCGGGCTTCGCCTTGGCGTCGCCATGGCCGAACCCTGTCTCCACGTCGGCGACGGTGCAGTACGTGCTGGCCGACGCCGGTCCGGTTCGCGTGGAGGTCTTCGACGTGGCGGGGCGGCGCGTGGCCGTGCTCAGGGACGCGGTGCAGGCGAGCGGCATGCACACGCTGACGTGGGCACCCGAGGCACGCCTCGCGAACGGGGCGTACGTCGTGCGGCTGACCGCGGGCGATGCGTCGCTTACGACGCGGGTGACGCTCGCGCGGTAGGTTCAGCACGACAGATCGGTAGCTTGGAATATGCCCGCGTCTGAGTCCCAATTCCCCGACACGCCTCCGCTCGTGCTCCCCTTTGAGGCGGCTTCGTCGATACGTCGTTTCGCTCGGGCCTGGTTCATCGCTCTCATCCTCTTCGCGGTTCTCTTCGGGCTCCTGTCTCTCCTCCTTGATCTTCCGGTTGTGGTTGCAGCCCTTGTGCTGGGTTTCTTAGTGCTCATCAGTATCGCGCAAGATGTGGGGGTCTATGGCCTCCTCGGCATCAAGTGGATTCGTCTGGACGAGGAGGGCATCCAGTTCCAACAACGCCTTCGCGCGCCCGTCGCTGTGATGTGGGAGGATATCGTGGAACTCGCAGAGCGAGGTGGCTGGCGGCTCCAGACTGCCTCGGGACGCCGCTATCGACTGCGGGAGTCTGGATTTGACGTAGGCGACTGGCTCACGCTGAGCGACCATTTGCACCACTTCCTCGGCACGGCGAGTCCCAACGTGCTTCCGGGCGTGATGGCCGCCCCGCAACCGCAAAACGAACCGTCACCTCTTTACCATGAAGACTGCCAAGCACCTTTAGCGGTGTACGTCTCCACGAACGGACTCCGGTTCTGGGCGGGTATTGCGGTTCACTTTCTCCTTTCGATCGGCCTCGCCTTGATCGCTGTAGCTGCTTTTCTCGGCCAGCCTGAGCAGCACTGGACGGCTCTTTTCTTTCCCCTGTCCTTGTCTCTTTTTCTCGGGGGAGCACTCGTCTATGGCCTGTCCCGGCTCGTGCGCCGCGCTGTCTTCCTGCAAGATGCGGTGACCGTCGAGCGATACCTGGGACCTTCCAGGTCGATTCCCTACGCGGCTGTTCTCGATGGAACGCGGATGCGCCTGAAGACAAAAGTGGGCTCGTTCAGGATTGGACCGCGCAACGCTGACTCGTTCTGGCAGCTATTGGAGGCTCGGTTGGAACCAGCACAGTTGAGTGGAAAGCTCGCCGAGCGCAACCTCCGCTCGGCACTGGGTATGCTCGCTGGCCTCGTGGCATTCGTTCCGTATATGCTCATCGTCGTCTGGCTCGGCCGGCACGGTCTAGATTCGGACGTGCTGGATCTCCTGAAGATTCTGGCCTTTCCGATATGCTTTGGGATCGGCTACGTTTTCGTGCGACTGTTTGAGACGTTCGCCCCCGAGCCTAAGCCTGATCATGCCTGAAGCCAGCCCCACAACCACACGCGCCCTTTCTCCCGTGCGCCTCTGGACACTCGCGGCGCGGCCTCGGACGCTGTGGGCGGCCGTCGCGCCCGTCGTGCTCGGCGGGGCGCTGGCATGGGAAGCGGGCGTCTTCCACCCGCTCGCGTGGGGGTGCGCGTTCCTCGGGGCCATCTTCATCCAGATCGGGACCAACTTCGCCAACGACTACCACGACTTCCTGCTCGGGGCCGACACCGAGCGGCGCGTCGGGCCGACGCGGGTGACGCAGGCGGGGCTCGCGACGCCTGAGGCCGTCCGCCGCGCCGCGATCCTCACGTTCGGGCTGGCGACGCTGGCGGGGCTCTACCTGATGGTGCGCGGCGGCTGGCCCATCGTGGCCGTGGGCGCGGCGTCGCTCGCGTGCGGGTGGCTCTACACCGCCGGGCGCAAGTCACTGGCCTACCTCGGCATCGCGGACCTGTTCGTGTTCGTGTTCTTTGGACCCGTTGCCGTGGGCGGGACCTACTTTGTGCAGGCGGCGGACATCGTGGGCGGTTCGGCCCTGCCGTTGGTGGTCGTGCTCGCGGGCGTCGGGCCGGGGCTGCTCTCGACGGCGATCCTGCTGGCGAACAACCTCCGTGATCTGACGACGGACGCGGAAGCGGGCAAGCGTACGCTGGTCGTCCGGCTGGGCCGCAGCGCAGGCGTGGCGATGTATGCTGCCTGGGTGGGGATCGCTGTACTCTGGCCGCTGGTCCTTGTGTTCGGGTTCGGTGCCCCAATGGGAGCGCTACTGGGCTGCCTCGCGCTGCCGCTCGTGATCGGGCCGCTGCGGACGCTTCGGCAGACCGACGACCCCGCGACCATCGCGCCCGTGCTGGGACAGACGGCGCGGGCACTACTCGTCTACAGCGTGCTGCTGGCCGTGGGGTGGAATCTGTAATAAGCGGGAAGTCAGAAGTTCGAAGGCAGAAGTGGGAAGTCACGAACTCGGGTCCTCGAGGGCACCTCCGGCTGGAAAACAGTCAGCGAGACTGCACCGCCACACAGCCTCACTGCCACACCGCAGAACTTCTGCACACGTGCCAAAAGCGGGAAGGCAGGAGTTCGAAGGCTGCGGGAGGACGTAGGTGTGCCTCTGCCCTCGGGATCAGGGGCGATGAGGCTTCGGTAAGGCACAGGCCCTTCTTCTGTCTCCTCTCCCCTGCATGTCCCTCGCCGCGCTCGTCTTCCCGAATCAGCTCTTCGCCGACCACCCTGCGCTCGACCCCGACCTCGACCGCCCCGACGAAGTCGTGCTCGTTGAGGACGACCTCTTCTTCCACGACGAGCAATACCCCGCCCGCTACCACAAGCTGCGACTCGTCCTGCACCGCGCTACGATGCAGCGCACCGCCGACCGCCTGGAGCGCGACGGCCACACGGTCCGCTACGTCGCGTGGGCTGACCGCACCTCGACCGCCGACCTCTTCGCGAAACTCGCCGCAGACGGCGTCACCGCGGTGCGCTACTGTGAGCCGGTCGACTTCACGCTCGAAAAGCGCCTCGACCAGGCCGCTAGCGGTGCAGGCATCGAGCGCGAGGTGCTGGAGACGCCGCTCTTCCTGAACACGCGCGACGAGAACGCGGACTTCTTCGACGGCCGGAAGCGCTACTTCATGGCCAACTTCTACAAGCACCAACGCCGCCGCTTCGGCCTGTTGATCGACGAGCAGGGCGAGCCGACGGGCGGGCAGTGGAGCTTCGACCACGACAACCGGAAGAAGCTCACCAAGAAGGCCATCGCCGAGGTGCCGCCGGTCCCGACTGTCGAGCCGGACGACTACACCGAGGAGGCCGCACGCTATGTCGAGGCGCACTTCCCGGATCACCTCGGCGAGAGCGAGCCGCTGCCGTACCCGACCACGCACGAGGCCGCCGCGCACTGGCTCGACGTGTTCGTGGCGGAGCGGCTTGACCGCTTCGGGCCGTTCGAGGACGCCATCGAGCCGGGGCAGTCGCACTTCTACCACGCCGTGCTCACGCCGATGCTCAACATCGGCCTCGTCACCCCGCAGCAGGTCCTCGACGCTGTGATGGCGCGTGAGGGCGCCGCGCCGATTGCCTCGCTCGAAGGGTTCGTCCGCCAGGTGATCGGCTGGCGCGAGTTCATGCGCGCGACCTACGACCTCGAAGGCGTACCCATGCGAAACGGCAACCTGTGGGGCTACGAGCGCGCAATGCCCGACGCGTGGTACGACGGTACGACCGGCCTCGTCCCTGTGGACGACGTGATCCGTCGCGTGCTCCAAACGGGCTATGCCAACCACATCGAGCGGCTGATGGTGCTCGGCGGCGCGCTCTTCCTCTCGCGCATCCACCCGCGCGCGGTCTATCGCTGGTTCATGGAGCTCTTCGTCGACGCCTACGACTGGGTGATGGTGCCTAACACGTACGGCATGAGCCAGCACGCCGCCGGGCCGCTCATCACCACGAAGCCCTACATGAGCGGCTCGAACTACCTCCGCAAGATGAGCCACTACCCAAGTGGCGATTGGACGGCCGAGTGGGACGGCCTCTACTGGACGTTCATGCGCGACTACCGCGAGGAGATCGAAGGCTACCACCGCATGTCGATGCTGACAGGCCACCTCGACCGCATGGGCACCGACAAGCTGCAGGCCCACGAAGACGCCGCCCAGCGCTACCTCGACCGCGTTTTCGGATAGACGGGGCCGCTCAGTCTGCTCGGCTAGGCGAGATCCATCGTTGCCCGCAGGCGTGCATCGAGGCGCTGGAGGTAGGTGCGGCCGTACGGGCCGTCTTCCAGCCCAGCCACCAACACATCTGGTAGATCCTGCTCGATCTCCCGCGAGCACGACGCAGCCCCGAGTGCGATGGTAGCCACGGTATCTACGTCGCCCGTGAGTGCAATGCAGCGCCGAAGCAGGTCGCTGAGCGATGCCGATTGCGTGATCGCTGTCAGCGCCGCGTGCGCGCTCATCAGCCCCTTCGCGCCGACCTTGCCGCGCCAGGGCGTCGTCCACGGCCCCTCGACATGCGTGGCGATGAACGCGGGCAGGTCCGCCTTCGGCCCGAGGTCGTAGAGGAAGTAGTGCGCCATCAGGCTCGTGGCCACGCTGGCTGCGATGCCGCCGGGCGTGTCGTGCGTGATCGCGGCCTGGAGGCGGCTGCGCGCGATGACGGTCTGCACGTCCGGGTATACGCCACTGGGGACCGCGCGCATCGCCGCGCCGCTTTTGTCGCTCTCGGGGCGAATGCGGTCGAGGAATTCCGCTCCGTCGCGCACCTCTTCCAGGAAGGCACGGAAGCCGCGGGCGTAGCCTTCGCGCGGGTCACGCTTGTAGACCTCCACAAAGCGCCGGGCGAGTTGGTCGCGCGTCCACGGATCGTCCGAGACGATGGCCTCGGCGATGGCGAGCGTCATCTGCGTGTCGTCGGTGTAGCAGCCCGGTGCCGTGCCGTGGCGCGGGTGCTGGATGTAGCCGCTGAGGTCGTTGTGCTCGCGCGTGATCCGCTTCGAGACGTACTCGAAACCGGCCCCATAGGCGTCCCCGATGGCGAGTTCGAGCAGCATAGCAGCGATGCGTCTGGGAGGTGTTCTTCGGCCTGGCGTCCTCGCTAAAACAGGCCGAACCGGATTTCGAAGCGGTGGTTGCCGCGGCGAAGCTGGCCGGGGAGCCGCCCGTCCTCCACGCTGAAGAAGGCGTAGTCGAACCGCGCGAACCGCGTCACCACGCCTGCCCCAAGCGCGGGGTAGCCCTGCGTGATGCCGCCCCGCAGGTGGAGCAGGTTCGCCATCTCCAGCCCGACGCCAAAGCGGAAGTGCGTGCCGAACGGCTGCGCAAACTCGGAGGTGGAGCGGCTCGTGTAGTCGAGCGCGACCGAGAAGCCCGTGAGCGCCGTCGTGAGGCGGTCGAAGTCCTGCGCGTAGGCCGCGCCGAGGCGCACGATGGGCGTCCCGGAGCGCTCGGCGAACCGCGCCTCCAACGCGCCGACCTCCTGCAGGTCCTCGGGCGACACGGCCTCCTCGGTCGGCTCGCTGACGCCGAACACCACTTCGAACGGGCCCGGGGCGTTGGAACCGTCGAAGGGGACGCGCCCGCCCTCGTAGGTGAGGTCCACGTTGCCGCCGATGAGGTTGTAGACCGCGAGACCCACGTTGATGTTGGGGAGCACCTCCTGATAGTGCGCACCGATGTCGAGGCCGAGCCCCGAACCGCGGAAGAAGTAGAGGCTCTGGGTGTCGTCGAGCGCGTCGAGCGGCGTCTGCTTCGCGGTGACCTGCCGACGGATGTAGCGGACCGTCGCGCCGAGCGACAGCCCTCCCACGCCGTCGAGGAAGCGCGCCGTGCCCGGCACGCGGTAGCCGACCGACACCGGCAGCAGAAACTCGGTCTGCGCGTACGCATCGAGGACCGGGACGATGTCGGGCGAGAACTGGAAGCGCGCGATGCCGTGGACGAACGCCCCGATGCCGACGTTTACGGGGCCCGCGCGGAAGAACGCCTGCGGGAGCACCACCTGCGCCGCCAGCACCGACTCCTCCTGCGCTAGTGTGCGCGCCCGGTCGTAGAGCGACTCCAGGCGGTCACGGTCCTCCTCGTAGAGTTCCTCCAGCCCGAAATCGATGGCGTCCTGCAGGTCCCCCGTGATGAAATCGGTCTTGTCGAACAGGTCGGGCGAGAACCCGAAGCGCAGGCCCACGAAGTTCATCTGGAGCCGGTCGAGCGGGAGTTGCCCGAGTTGCGCGGGGTTGTACGAGAAGACGTAGTCCGCGTCCACGAGCGCGACGGCGGCGTTGGCCATCCCGAGCGCGGCGAGACTGGCCGGACGGCCCGTGGCGTCCTGTTCGAGGTCGCCGAAGAGTTGCGCGCGGCTAGGCAGCGCTGCCAGAAGCAGCAGGCTCAGAATGGGGATGAGACGGAGCATGGCGGTGGTGGGCATAAGCGAGAGGCGAGCAGCGGGCCGATCAGGTCGGGCAGGTGGCGAGTTCGCGCTGGATCGAGATCAGAGCCTGGACGACGTCGATGAGCAGCTCGTCGGTGGCCTCGGGGTAGCCCAGCAGGAACGCGCGCAACTCGACGGCGATGGTCGCTCGCAGGAAGGCCTCGGCCGGATCGCGGACCGTGCTGGCCACGCCCAGGAACGCAAAGGCGTTTACGGAGCAGTAGGTGATGTACTCGTCGCCGTCCTCGCGCACGCGGTGGAGAGAGACGACCTCGCTCTGCGTGTTGAGGCTGGGGATGCGGACAGCGAAGAGGTCGTAGTAGCTGCTCGTGAGCTGCGTGACGGCGTAGGTCACGAGCAGGTCGCCGATCTGGAGGTCGCTCAGCCCGTCGTCGCGGAGATCAGCGAGGATGCCCGCGCGGTCGTAGGGCCGCAATACCTCGGCCTCGCGGTCTACGATGGTGCAGAGGTCGAGGGCACGCAGGCGGCCCTCCAGCGTCGAGAAGGCCTGGCCATCCGGCGTACGCGTCAGCAGTCCGCTGATCTCGTCGAGGTCTGTCACGGCGGCCTCGATGCTTGCGAACCCCTCAAAC
>JBCCRG010000069.1:0-11186 GCA_039208155.1 Bacteroidota bacterium
CATGAACATTGCGCTGCGGCAGGCGCTCTTCTCGGACCGCGCCGCGCTCACGATCCAGGTCCGCGACCCCTTCGACGTGACCGATCTGGAGATCCTGCTCGACCAGCCGGAGCTGTTCCAGGAGATCGAGCGCAACTGGGGTATTCGGGAGGTGGGCTTCACGTTCTCCTACACCTTCGGCCGCCAGGAGCGCCAGCGGGACCGGCGCTGGCAGGACGGAGGCGGCTTCGAGGGCGACAATTTCTAGACGCGTTCCCGCTGGCCGGGGGCAGGACGACTTCCAAGCCCCAGCGGTGGTACCGGGGCCGATCCAGCTTCGACACCGTCTTCTGCTTGTGATGCTGGGCTCGTCAGGGACGTGGAGCCTGCCATCTGTTCGTGCTTCCTTTCCAATCGACCACCCCCAGCCCCTCCTGTCCAGGAGGGGAGCTTCTCCTGGTGGTAGTTCCAGTGCCAAGCAACCGGTCTCGGTATCACTCGCCTTCGAGTAGCCCTTCCTGGTCCTGCCCGTTGTGAACGAGCACGGCGGTGCCGACGGCCTGCGCGAGTTGGTCGAGCCGCTCGGCGGCGGCCTCGGATTCGCCGTCGGCGGGGCGGGGCATGCCGAGGAACGTGAGGTCGGCGTTGACGCTGTTGCGTGCGATCAGGTCGAGGACGGGGAGCCGGTCCGGGCTACCAGGCGGCTTACGGACGATGATGACCACGTTCGCCTCCACGCGCACGGCGTCGAGCAATGCCTCCGTGTGGGCGCGTGTGGCGTTGATGGCCTCCTTCGAGTCGACGATGCGGTGGACGCAGATCTCGGCGTCGTCCCAGAAGCGGTGCTGCGTGAGGAGATAGGCGAGCAGCAGCATCAGGTCGCCGTTGCCGCCGCGCCCCCCCCACCAGACGTGGATGCGGCGCTGCTGCCCGAACCCTTTCGTCTCGTCCATACGCAGGAAGAGGACCGACTTGTGGAGGTCGGAGAAGCTGCGCACGAGGTCCATCAGCAGCACGCGGCCGCCGGGCGTCCCGCTCCACCCCATCAGCGCCGTGTTCGACTCCAGCGGCCCGATGCCGTGCGCCTGCGCGACCGCCACGGCCCCCTCGCGGAAGTCGGGCACGATCTGCGCCTCGGCGAAGGCCGTCATGCGGCGGTCCTGGATGTACGACCGGATGTGCCGCTCGGCGGTCTCGCGCAGCTTCGGCTTGTTGGCCTCCGCGACCTTCCCCGTGATGAGTTGGAAGAACGTCACGAGCCCGCGTCCCCGGCTGAGCCATTCCGCCAGCGCGACGAGGTGCTCGCGGTTGTGCGGCTGCCCGGTGAACACCATCAGGTGGGGCCGCCAGTTGCGCGTGTCGTCGGCGGCAGGGGAGCGCGCGAGGTTGAGGAGCGCATAGCGCGCGATGGAGGTCCAGATGCCGCTCCGGACGTCGCCCCAGGCGCGGCGCGTGCCCCGGCGGCTGAGCGCGAAGAAGATGCCGTACGAGATCACGATCGCCGCGACCGTCGCGGGCGCGTTGATGAGGAACATCGCGCCGTAGCAGCCCGCCGCGCCCAAGAGCGGGACCACCAGCGGGACGTTGAAGCGAGGCCGATAGCTCGGGTTGCCCACCAGCCGCTCGATGCCCGCCACAAGGTTCACCATCCCGTAGGTGTTCAGGAAGAACATCGTGATGATGGGCGCGACGAAGTCGAGGTCGCCCGCCCAGATCACGACCACGGCGATCACGCCCGTGATGAGGACCGCCATGCGCGGCTCGGTCGGGCTCCCCAGGTTCGACGCGATCCAGCCGGGCACCACGCGGTCCTTCGACACCGCCTGGAGCGTGCGCGGGGCCGCGAGCACGCTGCCAAGCGCCGACGAGAGCGTGCTCGCCGCCACGCCCGCGAGGATGAGCACGGGCACGCTCGCGATCCGCTCCATCGAAAGGTTGTCAGCGATCAGCACATCCGCCGGAAGCTGGAACGCAAACCACACCGCCGCAGCGACATAGACGAGCGCCGTCACCACAATCGACGTGATCGTGCCGAGCGGGATGCTGCGCGACGGGTCCTTGAGGTCGCCCGAGAGACTGATCCCCACCTCAATGCCGGTCACGGCCGGGAAGAACACCGCGAAGACGACCCAGAAGCTGATGCCGTCGGAGTAGTTGTGCCCCAGGTTCGGCTCGACGAATTCGCCCCAGCCGCCGGTGAAGAACGAGATCAGCGCCGCGACGAGGATCGCGAGGATGCCGTACTGGATCTTGAGCGCGAAGTCGGCCCCCACCCACGCGATCACCACAAACATGAGCGCCACGCCCGTGGCGATGGTTTGCGGCGGGATGCCCTGCACGACCGCGAGCCCCGAGATCGCCTCGGTGAAGCCGATGATGTAGAACGCCACCGAGATCGCCTGCGAGAGGTAGAGCGGAATACCGATGGCCCCGCCGATCTCCAGCCCGAGCGAGCGCGAAATGAGGTAGTAGTTGCCGCCCGCCTTCACGTCCATGCTCGTCGCGATGGCGGAGAGCGAGAGGCCCGTCAGAAACGAGATCGCGTTCGCGAGCGCAATGATGATCAGCGCACCGTAGAGCCCCGCCTGCCCCACGACCCACCCCGTCCGCAGGAAGAGGATGATGCCGAGGATCGTGAGCACGTTCGGCGTGAACACCCCGGCAAAGGTGCCGAAGCGCCCGGCGGCAGGCGTGCTGGATGAGGGCGTCGAGGCCATCAAGCGGGGAGGCGGAACGAAGTAGGTCCGTCGTGACGGGTTCAGGAGCAAGGTAGGCGCGGAGCCCGCACCGACGCGCCCGATCTTTATCTCCGTTATCTACCTATGTCCGCATGTCCCTTCTTTCCGATATGAGGCTAGAATCGCCGTTTGGCCTCCGTTATACCCGATGGGCGTGTGGGTGACCTGTGGATAAGGTGCGCGAGGTGCGCTCGACGGCTGGCGTAAGTTGATTGTCCACACCGCGACGAGTCTGAGTTCAGAGCGCTTGCCCTGGACTCGGCGTAAGAGGGAACACCGGTGATCGGCACTCCAGCCGAGAGTCCGGGGCTGTGCCCGCAACTGTCAGCGACGTGACGGCGGCTCCGCCGACCCCGCTCCCACTGGCCTCGGCTGGGAAGGGCGCGGGCGAAGAGTCGCCCCTCCGGCATGGTCTTCCAGACCGAGCCGGGCCGTCGTGAGCCAGGAGACCTGCCCGCCGCGTCTTGCTTTCCACCTCCGGGACTAGAGGGTCGGATTGCGACTGTGATGTCGCCGCTGCCGGGCCTTCGTGTCTTTGGAGCGGGGTCCCTCGCTGTCTGCAAGCCCGAACCCGCGTCTGGGGTCGGGCTCTTTTGTTGCCCATCCGCCGACGTGGGCCGCACCGTGCTCGGTGCGCCGTCTGCCTCCCGCCCAGCCCCTCCGGGACCATGCAGACCACGTACACCCTCGGCGACCGCACGTTCGTCCTCGACGGCGACAAGGCCGAGGCTGCCCTCGCCAACAAACGCGTCATCAACGGCCGCGAGACGCTCGCCTTCAACCTCCTGCCCCTCCGGTATGCCTGGGCCTACGACCTCTACCGGACGATGAAGGCCAACCACTGGGAGCCCGAGGACATCCCGATGCACAAGGACGCGGCGCAGTGGCGTGGCGACGACCTCTCGGACGTTGACCGCTGGATCATCCGCATGGCGATGGGCTACTTCTCCGCCGCCGAGGGCATCGTCGGCGACAACATCCTGCACGTCGTCCGCGAGTTGGTGACGGCGAGCGAACTCAAGCTCGTCCTCGGTCGGCACGCCCACGAGGAGAACATCCACGCCGACTCGCTGCTGTACATGATCTCGTCGCTGGGCATCAACCCGCACGAGTGCGAGGCCATGTTCGAGGACGTGGGCACGATCCGCGAGAAGAACGCCTTCATCACGCGCGTCTCGCACGCCCTCCGCCGCGACCTCGACCTGACACAGCTGGAGAACCAGCGGCTGCTCGCCAAAAACCTGTTCGTGTTCGGGCAGTGCATGGAGGGGACGCAGTTCTACGGGCTCTTCGGGATGGTCCTCAGCCTGTACCGCCAGGGCAAATTCCCCGGGATCGGGCAGATGTTCCGGTACACGCTTCGCGACGAGTCGAACCACATCGAGGTGTTCCGGAAGCTGCTCCTCGAACTCTGCGCCGAAAACCCAGACATCTGGACGGCCGACTTCCGCGCGGAGCTAGGCGCTCTCATGGCCGAGGCGGTCCGGCTGGAAGAGAACTTTATCCGCGACTGCCTGCCCGTCGCCGGTGTGGGCTTGAGCGCGGACGAGTTCGTCGGGTATGTCCGCTACATCTCGAACCGGCGCATGGCGGGCCTCGGGCTCGACGAGCTGTTCCCCGGTCAGACGAATCCGCTCCCGTGGTTGGCCGAGCTGATGGACATCCAGAAGGAGCAGAACTTCTTCGAGGGCCGCGTCACGGAGTACCGCAAGGCGTCTGCGCTCGCGCCTGTCGACGACGATGAACTGTAGCGCCCCCGTGCTCCCTCACCTACCCGGGGCACGGTTGCCCCGGGCCGCCGCCTCTCTCGGATCGCCGATCCGCCCCCATCCCACGCCCCCGACCCGCCATGTGGACCCCCACCTCCGACCTCGTCCGCGACCTTGACCTCAAGCGCGCCGCCCTCCTCCCGCCTGCCGACCGCCCCGTCCTAGATGCCCGTGCCCTCATCGCTGAACTCGATACGGAGCGTGCCGCTGACGGCACCGACCGACTCCTCTTCGTCCGCGAGGACGGCCAGGATGTGCGGTTCGATCCGGCTCGCCTCGCGGCGCTCGTAGCGGAGGCCTGGACCTCGGCCCGCCTCGCCGACGACCAGGCGGCGGACGCGGACGCCCTCGCGCCGTTTTTGCGTCGCATCGTTGGAGACGTGCTCGACCGGCTCGTTGCGCTCCCTGCTGAGGCGCGCCTCTCCTTTGCGGAGGTCGTAGCCCTCGCCGAGGCCTCGCTCTTGGGCATGGGGGCCGTCGAGGTCGCCAAGGCGCTCGTGATGCACCGGGCGCAGGAGGTGGCTCCTGCCATCCCCATCCCTGCCACGGATGCGCTGCGGCTCATCCGGCGGAGCGGGCAGGTCGTGGCCTGGAAGCCGGCCAAGATCGAGGTGGCCGTACGCAAGGCGTTCCTCTCGCGCGGGCTCGACTCGGCACCGGCCGAGGCCGTCGCGCTCCGCGTGACCGAGCGGGCGGCGGCGCTGGGCCTCTCGTACGTCCCCATCGAGACGGTGCAGGACCTCGTGCAGGAAGAGCTGCTGCTGGCGGGCCATGCGCGCGTGGCGGAGGCGTACATCACCTACCGCGCTGAGCGGGCCGTCTACCGGGCCACCCAGGCGAGCGCGTCGCCAGACGCGCAGGCAGCCCTCATCGATGTGGTAGAGGCGGACGGGACCAGCGCGCTGTGGGACGGCGAGGAACTGCGTGCGCGCATCCGGATCGCGTCGGTGGGCCTCGACCTGTGCCTGGCGGAGGCCGAGATCGAGGGGCACCTCCGCCGGAGCATCGCCCACGGTATCTCGCGGGCCGACTTGCAGACGACGGTGGTGCTCAACGCGAAATCGCTCTTGGAGCGCGACGCCGACTTTGCGCGCTTCGCCGCCCGCATCCTGCTCGGCTACGTGTATGAGGAGACCATCGGGTGGAGCCTGGAGCGCGACGGCCTCGCTGGGCTCAAGGCGTGCCACGAGCGCGCGTTCGAGGCGACGCTCCGCCGGGCCGTTGAGATCGAGCGGCTGAGCCCGCGGCTCTTGGAGTACGACCTAGACCGGCTGGCGGCAGCGCTCGACCCGATGGCCGACCTCGACCTCGACTACCTGGGCGCGCAGACGCTCTACGACCGCTACCTCCTCGTCGACAAAACCGGCGACGCCCCGCGGCGGCTCGAAGCCCCGCAGTTCTTCTGGATGCGCGTCGCGATGGGCCTCATGCTCGACGAGGACGGCGACCGCGAGGCCCGCGTGCTCGAACTCTACGGGCTCTACAAAGACCGCCGGTTCTGTTCCTCGACGCCGACTCTCTTCAACGCGGGCACGCCGCACTCGCAGCTCTCGTCGTGCTACCTCTACAAGGTCGATGACTCGATTGAGTCGATCATGTACCGCGGCATTGCCGAGAACGCCTTTCTCTCGAAGTGGGCGGGTGGGCTCGGCGGCTCGTGGACGGCCGTGCGCGGGCTGGGCAGCCACATCAAGGGCACCAACGGCGAGAGCCAGGGCGTCGTCCCGTTCCTCAAGCTCCACAACGACCAGCTTGTGGCGGTGAACCAGGGCGGCAAGCGCGCCGGGTCCGGCTGCGCCTACCTCGAAGTCTGGCACAACGACATCTTCGACTTCCTGGAGCTCCGCCGCAACACGGGCGACGAGCGCCGCCGGACGCACGACCTCAACACGGCGTGCTGGATCCCGGACCTGTTCATGCAGCGGATGGAGGCCCGCCAGACCTGGACGCTCTTCCGCTCCAGCGACGTGGCCGACCTCCACGACCTCTTCGGCGACGCCTTCCGCGAGCGCTACGAGCACTACGAGCAGCAGGTGGAGGCAGGCACGCTGTGGGGCCGCCAGATTCCCGCGCTCGATCTCTGGAAGGAGATGCTCCGGATGCTCTTCGAGACGGGCCACCCGTGGATGACATTCAAGGACCCGTGCAACGTCCGCTCGCCGCAGGATCACGCGGGCGTCGTCCACTCGTCGAACCTCTGCACCGAGATCACGCTCAACACAAGCGAGGAGGAGACGGCCGTCTGCAACCTCGGCTCGGTAGTCCTCAATCACCACCTCACGCCCGACGGCGACCTCGACCACGAGAAGCTCCGCGAGACGGTCCGCATCGCGGTCCGCGCGCTCGACAACGTGATCGGGCTCAACTTCTACCCGACGGAAGCCGCACGCCGGGCCAACATGCGCCACCGGCCGGTCGGGCTCGGCGTGATGGGGCTCCAGTACGCCCTCTACGAGCGAGGCATCGCCTTTGGCTCCGACGAAGCCATCGCGTTCTCGGACGAGATGATGGAGGCCATCGCCTACTACGCCTACGAGGCGTCGTCCGACCTCGCCGCTGAGCGGGGGACGTACGAGAGCTACACAGGCTCGAAGTGGGACCGGGGGCTCCTGCCCCCCGACACGGTCGATCTGCTCGAAGCCGAGCGCGACGAAGCCGTTGAGGTCGTGCGCGGTGGCAAGCTTGACTGGGCCCCGCTCCGCGCCAAGATCGCGGCGCAGGGGATGCGCAACTCCAACGTGATCGCCATCGCCCCGACGGCGACGATCTCCAACATCACGGGCACCTCGCCCTGCATCGAGCCGCTCTACAAGAACCTCTACGTCAAGTCCAACCTCTCGGGCGACTTCGTGGTCCTGAACCCCTACCTCGTCCGTGACCTCAAGGCTGAGGGGCTGTGGAACGCTGAAATGGCCGCGCAGCTCAAGTACTTCGACGGCGACCTCGGGCAGATCGAGGGCGTGCCGCAGGCGCTCCGCGAGCGCTACCGGACGGCGTTCCAACTCGAGACGCGCGCGCTCATCGACGCAGCCGCCCGGCGACAGAAGTGGATCGACCAGAGCCAGTCGCTCAACCTGTTCCTCGCCGAGCCGAACATGAAGGCGCTCAGCCACACCTACCGCCACGCGTGGCGGGCTGGGCTCAAGACGACGTACTACCTCCGCACACTCGGGGCCTCGCAGATCGAGAAGGCGACGGTAACGATGCCGAGTTCGGCGCAGGCCGAGCCGTCTTCTGGGGCGGTTACCGTGCAGGCGTGCAGTATCGACGCGATGATCAACGGAGAGGAATGCGAGGCGTGCCAGTGACGAACCTTGATGGACCGACGTCTGCAGCAACGGGGGCGTAAGGGTCGCTTTGGGGGACCCCCGGTCGTGGTCGGCCGCCGCTCCTGAGGCCTCGAATGTTGACGCGGAACGGGACAGCTGAGTCGAGTCGTCAACGGCGCGCTTCACGCAGCTGCAGGCCGTTCCTCATCGTGTGCGGAACGCAAAGCGCCCACCGTGCTTAGGAAACGAACGTCCAAAACGTCTGCTCACCCCTTAGCACGATTCCGCCCCAGCGTGAACGCTACCAAGCAACTCTTCTCCCCCCGCCAGGTCGCCGAAGGCCTCGGCGTTGGCGAATCCACCCTCAAGCGCTGGGTCGACGCCGGCCGCATCAAGGCCCATCGCACGGCGGGCGGGCACCGCCGCGTCTCCCTCGCCGAGGTGCTCCGGTTCGTACGCCAGGGCGACGCCGAACTGCTCCATCCCGAGGTGTTCGGACTACGCGGCCTCACCGGCATGGCCGCCCTCGCCAGCGACGACGACGATCCGATGGGGCGGGCCCTCGAAGTGCTCGGTGCCCTCGGCCTCGCCCTCGACGCCATCGCGGAGGGCGTCACGGTGGCCGACATGCGCCGCGAGGGCGAGCCGCTCGTGTTCGCCAACCAGGCCTTCTACGACATCACGGGCTATGAACCCGAGGAGACACTCGGCCGCAACTGCCGCTTTCTCCAGGGTGCCGAGACAGACCCCGACGCCGTGCAGGCGATTCGCCAAGGCCTCGCCGCAGGCGAGGCGGTCGACGTCGAGCTGCTGAACTACCGCAAGGACGGCACGCCCTTCTGGAATCGCCTCTCCCTCGTCCCGGTCGCTAGCGGAGACGCGCCCCCCGACCACTACGTGGGCGTGCAGCGCGACGTGACCCTACTCCGCGAGGCGGAGCAGCGTCAGACCAACGGGACCCACCCGTAGCAGCGGCGCTCATCCATAGCGGCGACGGTAGTCCTCGAAGTCGTCGTCATCGTCGTCGCCGCCGAACGAGCCGAGGCTGCCGAGCACCGAGCCCATGATGTCGGAGTAGGAGGTCTGCTCCACGAGCGCGTCCTTGCCCACGAGCGAGTGCTGGTGCAGCGCTTCGAGCACGAACTCCATCGCCGACGCCGTCTCGGCAGGTGTGCCCGGGTCGGAGTGCTTCTTGACGAATTTCCGGAGGCCGTCTACGCGGTCGAGCGCCTGCGCGTACGGCTCGAAGGCCATGTCGGGGCTGAGGTCGACGGTGTTGCCCTTCGAGAACCAGCCGAGGATCTTGGCAAAGGCGGCGCGGCCCTGGTCGCCCTCTCCTTTGGCCGCGGGGTCGGGGAAGTAGCGCTTGAAGATCGAGGCCACGGCGCGGCCTACGAGCACGCGCGCGACGTGCTGCGCGCCCTCCTGCTCGCCCTCGTAGACGAGCTCCACCTTGCCCGTGATCGCAGGCTCGACGTGGTGGAGGTCACCGATGCGCACCGTCGTCTCGCTCTCGCCGTTGACGATCGCGCGGCGCTCGGCCGCTGAGATGAGGTCTTCGAGCGCCGCCCGCGTCAGCCGCGCGGAGACGCCCGACTTCTGGTCGATGTACTCGCTCTCGCGGGCCTCGAAGGCGATCTGCTCGATGATCTCGCGGACGTAGTGCGGGATATGGACCGCTGGGGCCCCATCGCGGTCTTGCCACGCCTCCTGCGCCGTGATCGCCACCCCGATGTCGATGGACTTCGGGTAGTGCGTGAGGATCTGGCTGTCGATGCGGTCCTTGAGCGGCGTGATGATCGAGCCGCGGTTGGTGTAGTCCTCCGGGTTCGCCGTGAAGACCATCACGATGTCGAGCGGGATGCGGAGCTGGAAGCCGCGGATCTGGATGTCCTGCTCCTCCATGATGTTGAGGAGGCCCACCTGGATGCGTGGCTGGAGGTCCGGCAACTCGTTGATGGCGAAGATGCCGCGGTTGGTGCGCGGGATGATGCCGTAGTGAATCACGCGCTCGTCGGCGTAGGAGAGCTTCTGCGTCGCGGCCTTGATCGGGTCGATGTCGCCTACGAGGTCCGCGATGGTCGTGTCGGGCGTGGCGAGCTTCTCGCCGTAGCGCTCCGAGCGGTGGAGCCATTCGATGGCCGTCGCATCACCGCTCTCGACGATGGCCTCGCGGCCGAAGCGCGAGACGGGCGCGAGCGGGTCGTCGTAGAGCTCGCTCCCGGCGATGTACGGCATCCACTCGTCGAGAAGCGTCGGAAGGAGGCGCACCATGCGGCTCTTGGCCTGGCCACGGAGGCCCAGCAGAATGAAGTCGTGCCGGGCCAGGATGGCGTTCTGGAGCTGTGGAATCACCGTCCGCTCGAAGCCCAGAATGCCGGGAAAGACTTCCTCGCCGGCCTGCAGCTTGCGGATCAGGTTCGACCGCATCTCGTCCTTGACGGAGACGGCGCGGTACCCGGCGGCTTTGAGGTCGCCGAGCATGGAGATACGGGGGGGGCGGGAGGCGACCATGCGGCCAGAGAGATAGGCGAGCGAGAAGGGGCGTCTCCCACGCGACCCCGTCGGACGCTGTTCCTGACGCCGCCGCCTGTCGTCTGGCTCAAGCCTCAGGGCTTCTCCACAATGACGACCAGATCGCTGGAGGCGGGGCAGTCGCCGCCAACGTACACCCCGAGCGGGATGCCCCACCCGAGCCGGAACGGGACTGTGCGACGGACCTCGGACGCTCCTGCTTGGTCGTCCACGACGACGAGCGTTACCTCAGTCGCCGCCTGTCCCTCGGCATTCACAGAGCGAAGGCGCACAGCGACGCGCTCGCCTGGCTGCGTAGCAAGTCCGAGCGACGCCACGCGGAACGGGTTCGGACGGAGGCGCTCCGGTCCGTCGTGGACGAGCAGCATCCACTCCCAGCGCCCCGTGAAGCCGTTGTCGTCGCGCTCGGCGCGGAACCCGACCCGCAGCGACCGCGCGCGCGGGGCCGCCAGCCCCTCGGTCCGCCC
Organism: Bacteroidota bacterium; assembly: GCA_039208155.1. Classification (GTDB taxonomy): domain Bacteria; phylum Bacteroidota; class Rhodothermia; order Rhodothermales; family Rubricoccaceae; genus JBCBEX01. Next base: position 10,758 of record JBCCRG010000069.1, read on the forward strand.
AAATAGCTTCGACGTGTCGCCCGTGCAACGCCGACCGTCCATGCCGTCTTCCCAGTCGGCCTCCACATCGCGCGGGTCGCTCTCAATCGTGACGATCCGCTCGACAGAGCCCGACCAAGGGAGTCCAGCGAGGGCGCTCAGCGTCGAGCCTAGCGCCGCGTGGGCACCCTCGGGCACGCGCATCTCGGTACGGGCAGCGTAGACGGCGGCGAAGGCCGCACCAACGAGGACCGTGCCGAGGACGAGGGCCACAAGCTTCCTGGGAGAGCGACGGCGCGGGCGGGACGCCTTGTTGATCGGAGGCACAGAATGTCTACGCGCTCCTAAGGCGACGGTTAGCTTCGGCGAGGTGAAACGCAGCGGGGTCGATGGGGCCACCGGCCCACGCCAGCATGTCGGTGTGGTCGGGATGCGTCGGATCGTTGAGGG
>JBCCRG010000070.1:0-11172 GCA_039208155.1 Bacteroidota bacterium
CAGCGTCCGCGTCCCGACGCCGATGGACTGGTCGCGGAACGTCACGGCCTCCGGGGGATAGCGCCGGAAGAAGTCGCGCATGACGAAGAGCGCCTGCGTCCGGCTGTAGAACGAGGCCCGCCCGAAGAGCGAGAGCTCGACCCGCGTGGCGGCGTCGCGTAGCAGCGTCTCGGCATCACCCGCGCCGAAGGCCTCCTCGAACTGGGGCACCAGCAGCGAGTCCGCAGCGCTGGGGCCTTCCTGGAGGTCCGCTCCGGCCGGGGCCGATACCGAGGTCGCCGTCATCGCGAGGCCGAGGGCCACGAGGGCCGTCCAGCCGAGGGCGGTGGGGAGCAGGAAGCGACGCCGGGCCAGCGCGGGAACGGACGACATACGGAGGCGGAATTCGAGGCGGACTAGGGTGACCGTAGAGGAACAAAAAGCGCTCCCAATCCCTGGGACGGGCCTGCACGGCATTCCTGCGCTCCGGCACGGTCGCGACTGTGCGAAAGAGCAGACGGTGCTATCCTGCCTGGTGCACACTGTTCTGTATTCGTACAGTGTAGCAGATCGAGACAGCCCCGGTGGTCAGCCGAGCTCGACGACTGTCACGCCCGCGCCGCCCTGGTTCCAGGCGGCCTCGCTGACGCCCGCCACGTCGCGGCGCTGCTGGAGGTGCCGCTGGATGGCGATGCGCAGCGCGCCCGTGCCCTTGCCGTGGAGCACCTCCACACTCGGCAGCCCGGCCGCCAGCGCCTCGTCTACGAGCCGGTCCACAGCAGGCAGCGCCTCCTCGACGCGCTGCCCGCGCAGGTCGATGCGCGTCTGCGCGTGTACGGCGGGGAGGTCGCTGCCGATGCCGCTGCTACCGTTGCGGTCGGACTTTGGCGCGCGTATCTCGACGCGCTGCTCGCGCGGGCCGCCGACCTTCGTGAGCCGCTTCGTCTTGACGCGCGTCTTGAGCGCCCCGAGCGCCACGAGCGCTTCGCGGTCGCCCAACTCCAGCACTTCGCCGACCGCTCCGGCGCCGTCGATGCGGACCTGGTCGCCCTCGCGGATCGGCCCGGCGACGGCGGGCGGCGTGCTCTGCTTCTGCGACCGCTTTTTCCGTTTGCGTTGCCGTTGTTCGACCTGTTGCTGCTTCTTACGGACGGTCGCCTTCAGCTTCGCGATGTCGGCGCGGACCTCCTTCGTTGTCTCCTTCTCCGCCTCGGCTTCCTTGATCTCGCGGACGGCTCGCTCGATACGTGCGTTCGCCTCCTTCACGATCCGGTCGGCCTGCGCGATGGCCTCGGCGCGGTACTCGTCCTTGCGCGCTCGAAGTTGCTCGAGGAGGTCGTCGTACTTCTTGCGCACCGACTCGGCCTCCTGTGCCCACGATTCGGCCTCTTCGACCCGCGACTCGGCCTCCTGCGCCCGCGCCTCGAACGTGGCGATGAGGTCTTCGAGGGACGCCTTGCCCTCGCCGACGAGCGCCCGCGCCCGCCCAATCGTCTCGCCGTCGAGCCCGACCCGTGCGGCGATGTCGAAGGCGTACGACGAGCCGGGGATGCCGGCCTGGAAGCGATACGTCGGGGCCAGCGTAGCGCGGTCGAACTGCATCGAGCCGTTCTCGACGCCTGGCGTGTTGTGCGCGAACGCCTTCAGCGTGCCGTGGTGCGTCGTCGCGATGGTGCGCGCGCCGCGTTCGTGGAGCCCTTCGAGGACCGCCTGCGCGAGCGCGCCGCCCTCGGCTGGGTCGGTGCCGGTCCCAGCCTCGTCGATGAGGACGAGCGAGCGCGGCCCCGCGTCCTTCAGCATCGTGCGGATGTTGGTGAGGTGCGAGGTAAACGTCGAGAGGTCTTCCTCCATCGATTGCTGGTCGCCGATATCGACGTAGAGGCGCTCCAAGAGCGGGAAGCTGCTGCCCGCGTCGCACGGAACGGGGAGGCCGTGCGCCACCATGAGCGCGAGCACGCCGACGGTCTTCATCGCAACCGACTTGCCACCCGCGTTGGGGCCGGTGATGACGAGCGTGTGGTAGGCTGTTCCTCCCTCGCTCGGATCGCCTTCGAGCGGGTCGCCGAGGTTCAGGTCGAGCGGGACGACGGCGCGCGGTTCGATGGCGGCTTTCTCGGCAGCGGTCTCTGCGTTTTGCCGCTTGCGCTTGGCCTCGTTCTGAAAGTGCAGGAGCAGCACGGGATTGCGCCCGCGCACGATGCGCAGATGCCCGTCGTCGTTGAGCGCCGGGACGAGCGCGCCGAGGTCGTTGGCGAGCCGTCCGCGTGCCGCATAAGCGTCCAGTTGGGCGTAGGCGTCGAGGCTCGGGGCGAGGTCCTGGCGGCGGCTGCGGAGGTGGGCGGTCGCCTCGCGCAGGATGCGTTCGATCTCGCGGCGGCGGGCGGCTTCGAGTTCGCGGACCTCGTTGTTGAGGTCGAGCGCGGCGGTGGGCTCGATGTAGACCGTCTGGCCCGAGGCGGAGACGTCGTGGACGAAGCCCTGCACCTTGCGCTTGGCCTCGGCGCGGACCGGGATCACGGCGCGACCGCCTCGAAGCGTCGGCTGGTCCTCGGTCGCGTAGCCCTTCGCCACGGCGTCGCGCAGCGCCTTCAGGACGCTGTTGCGAAGCTGCTCGCCGCGCGCGTTGATCTGCCGCGTGAGCTTCTGCAACTCCGCCGAGGCATCGTCGCGGAGCTGCCCGCGCTCGTCCACGATCTTGGCGAGGTGCGTCTCCAGCTCTTTCTGCGGCACGATACCCTCGGCGACCGCCCACAGGTCGGGGTATTTCGACTTCCGCGTCCGGAGATACCCATGCAGCCGCCGCAGCGTGACGAGCGCGTTGAGCGCCAGCGAGAGGTCCTCCGCGTCCACGACGGCTCCCTTCGGCGCGACGCGCTTCAGGAGCGGGCGCAGGTCGGCCACGCCCGCCATCGGCAGCGGGTCGTCGAAGCCGAGCAGATCCTGCATCTGCCCGACGCGCGTGAGCTCCCCCGCCACCCAATCGCGGTCAGACGAGGGCGCGAGGTCGGCGAGTACCACGCGGCCCAGCTCCGACTGCGCGTAGCCGTCGAGGCGGGCGCGGAGCACGTCGAAGCCAAGGCGGTCGGCAGCGTCAGCGGGGTAGAGGTGCACGGGGTAGCGGTGAGTCAGTACGTCGGCGGACGGTAGCTCCCCTCCTGGACAGGAGGGGCTGAGGGTGGTCGAACGTCTCCGCCTCGAAGCTGGTTTGCAACGCCGCAGCACGCGTCGCTGACGCGTGCGACTGCAGAAAGTTGCCGGGCCTTTTCGCACGCGCAATCAGGGAGTCAAACTCGATCAACCACCCCTATCCCCTCCTGTCCAGGAGGGGAACTCAAAGGCGTTGCTCCAGCGCAGGCAACGGACACTACAAACCTGCAACGCGCGCGGTAGGTTGCGACCCGCTTAACGACGTCCCAACCTACCCGATCGTGCTGTGGTCGCCGATGTTGGCGGACCCGGCGAAGCCATGCACGTGCGCGTAGTGGCCGACGACCGAGTCGTCCAGCGAGGAGCCGGCGATGTGCGCCTCGCCGAAGACGATGGTGTTCTTCACGACCGAGCCCTCGACGGTCGCGCCGCCGTGGATCGCCACGTAGGGTCCGACGGTCGAGCCGCGTACGACGGCGTCGGGGCCGACGTAGACCGGCTCGATGAGCACGCAGTCCTCGACCGTGCCCGCCTTCTCGGCGCTCTGCTCTTTGTCGAGGATCACCTTCGAGGTGTCCTTGATCGCCGGGATGGTGCCGCAGTCGAGCCACTCGGAGACGGAGGCGGTCTTGAAGACCTGGCCGCTCTTGAGCATCCGGTCGAGCGCGTCCGTGAGCTGGTACTCGCTGCCGTGGCCGGTGATGTTCTCGTCGATGATCGTGTCGATCTCGCGCTTGAGCGCGGCGCCTTCCTTGATGTAGTAGATGCCGATGATGGCGTCGTTCGAGATCGGCTCGGAGGGCTTCTCCACGAAGTCGGTGATTTCGCCCGCGTCGTTCTTCACGACGACGCCGAAGCGGCTGGGGTCGTCCACGTGCTTGACCCAGAGGACTGCGTCGGCATCGAGGCTGGGCGTTTCGTCCATGTAGAAGAGCGTGTCGGCGAAGACGATGATGACCTCGCCCTCGAGGTGGTCCTCGGCCATTGCGACGGCATGGGCGGTGCCGAGGGCCTTGGCCTGCACACCGAAGTGCGGCGCAATGCCGTGGCGCTTCGAGATGTCGGTCAGCTGCTCGCGGACGGCGTCCCCAAAGTCAGGGCCCAGGATGAAGACGGCCTCCGTGATGGGCGTCGGGAGCGTGGCAGCGAACGTGTCCACGATGCGCTCGACCATCGTGGTGCCCGCGACCGGGAGCAGCGGCTTGGGCGTGACGTGCGTGTGGGGGCGGAGCCGGGTACCACGACCGGCCATGGGGATGATGAGCTTCATGAAACGCGTGCGTATCGAAGGTGCAAGAGAAAAAGGGGGACGTGGTGGTAAGCGCCGAAAAATGTACGGACGTCTCGTGGGCGTGGTCGTTAACCCCGTGGTAACCTGGGCGGCTACCGCGCTGGGGTAGGAGGGGCTTCGGGACCTCGGGACACCTGCGACAGCCCTACAGGAACAGCGAGCCGACGAGCCACGAGAGCAGCAGCACGACCATCAGTGTGACGCCGAAGGCCAGGCTGCGGGGGCGGGAGGGAAACTCGTAGTCGCAGTAGGGGCACACCTCCGCGTCGGCGGGCGCAGGCAGGGCGCAGGACGGGCACTCGCGGGTGTCGGACATAGGTCGGAACGACAGGGGAGGGGTGGTTAAGATTCGGAACTCCGCTGAGGCCGTCCTAGATTCAGGATACCACCCTTGCTCATCCACCGCTTCCAGCCATGCGCTTCGCGCTCATCCTCTCCCTCGTCATCGCCGTGGTCGCGATTGTGTTCACGCTGCAGAACACGGCCCAGGTCGCTGTCAACGTCGGGCCCTACGCCATTACGGCGTCGCTGGCGGTGGTGCTCATCGTAACGCTCAGCGCGGGCGTGGTCGTGGGCCTGCTGGCGAGCCTCCCGTCGCGGTTCCGGACGGGGCAGCGTGCCAAGAAGGCCGAGCGCGAGCTGGCTACCCTCCGTTCGTCGCTCCAGGCACCGCCCGCCGCCGCGCCTGCCGCCGCCCCGAAGATGGTCCCCGCCGACGGCACGACCATGCCGCCCAGCACCGACGCGGCCGAGACGCAGCGCCTCGCCGAGGAGGTCGCACAGCGCACGCAGCAGACGACAGGCAAGCAGGCCTGACCCGAGGGAAAAAGGTCGAAGGGAGAAGTACGAAATGTGCGTCTCCGACCTTTGAGGGCGTAGCTCCACGTCAACTCTCAGGCGGAGTTCAGGGGTGCTTCAGCTAGCTCGCGAACGGACCTGGTTGGTTGACCGACGTTCCTACCGAAGCACGGTGAGCGTCTGCGTCTGGCGTCCGATTGCCGTCTCCAGCACGGCCACGTACACCCCTGCCGCCCACCGCGCCGTGTCAAGCGTCACCCGGTGTCGTCCTACCACCTGTGTCTCGTCGTCGGCGAGCACCGCCACGCGGCGGCCCAGCACGTCGTACACCATCACTGTCGTGCGTCCGGCCTCGGGCAGCGTGTAGGCGAGCGTCGCCGTGCCGCGCGTCGGGTTGGGGTAGGCCGCGAGCGAGAGCGTCCTCGGCAGCGGGCCGTCGGTCTCGGCGGCGACAGGCTCGGGCTTGGTAGTGAGGAGGCGAATGGTGGTGCCGGGCGGGGGCGGGGTGCCGCCGCGTGCCTGGTCGGCGAGTTGAAAGTTGCCAATGGGTGCCATGAAGGCGCGTGCTTGGGCTGAGAGCTCAGGCATTTCGTCGTTGCGGTGGCAGAAGTCGATGAAGAAGCCCTGGTTGTGGCACGTCTCGCCCGAGGTCGGGTCGGGGTCTTCCTGCGCATCGCTGTCTGTGATGGGATTGCCCGCGCCCGCTGCGGCAGCGTCGGCGGCGAGCAGGGCGTAGCCGTCGGATCGGTCGGGCATCATCCAGTAGATCGCATCGGACGTGGGCGCATCGGGGTCTGCGCTTCCGAAGCCGTCGCCGTCCCAGTTGTTCTCGCCCACGCCGTAGGGCCAGGTCGCGCCGGGGCCGCCCTCGGAGACAGCCCGAACAAGCGGGATCAGGCGCACGGGGGCATCCAGGGCATCGGGAGCGATCTGCCAGAGCTCGAAGGGGACGCGTACGGCGAGGCCGGTTTCGTCCAGGTCGCCGAAGACGGTGTAGACGCCCCAGCAGCCGTCGGTGGCGCAGGTGTCGGTGAAGCGCATCTCGTAGTCGAAGGGCGCGGCGATCTGCGGGCGGAAGTTGAGGCGGTCGAGACGACCGTCGAAGCCATCGGCGGCGACGTAGTAGTCACCGATAAGCGAAGGAGTATGCCAGACGGTGGCGCCGCCATACTCCGAGCACCCTGGAGGAGCCGGGGCAGTCGTGCAGGGGTCTACGCCGCCGTGCGAGGTCTCAACGATGCCCCGCCCTTCGCCCTGGAAGGTGGGGGCGTAGCGAAAGCGCGTGCGGTAGGTGAACGGCTCGGAGTAGGGGCTGAGCTCGGTAGCGGTGCGTGCACGAACGCGCCAATACAGGTCGGCGCGCTCGTTGTCGGTGTAGACTTCTGTGATGAACGTCTCCGTGGGCGCGATTGGCCCAGACACGATGTCATCGAAGTCGGCTGGGTCGCGGGCGATCTGGACCTCGTAGAAAACCGCACCGGGGACAGGGTCCCAGGCCAGTTCGAGTTCGAGGCAGTCCTCAGGGAGGTCACCGGGTTCGCAGTAAGGGGCAGGCAGGTCTAGGTCGGCGAGGTCTGCTCCGTTCTCGGGAAACGTGAGTGTCGGTGCTGCGAGCGTGGGAGCGGGGTAGGGGGGCGGTGCGCCGTCGGGCGGGCCGGTCTGCGGGCCACCGGGGGCGAAGAGGGTGCCCGCATCGTACGCCGCCTGGACGCGGTCGGAGTGTTCACGCACCTTCGTGACGGAGTCGAGGAACGACACGCCGCGGCCCCACACGATGGCCATATCGACGCTGTGCGTTGCGCCTGGTGGCAGCTCGAAGGGCTGGGCTACCGCGATGGGGTATTGACCGCCTGCAGGGTGATTAGTGGATCCGTATTCGTCTGTGCTGAACTCACTCCAGAAGGCGAGTTGCTCAGGAGCACCGGGCCACGTCCACGTGGTAAACTCAGGATCGGCTTCGGTCGGGTTGTATCCGTAGCCTCCAACCGTCAAGGGTGTGCCATCCTGCCAGACGAAGTTGAGGTAGCCATATGCTTCCTCGCCCGTGTTCACGTTCCCGGTCACTCTTCCATCGCCTGTGGAGTAGATCATGCCCGCAGCGCCGTTCAGGAAGTCAATGCCGTAGGCAGGAGGCTGAGCGCCGTAGAAGCTGGTATCACTGGGCCCCTCGGGTTCGTCGTAGTCGTCGGCGTTGTAGGCGAACGTGAGGCCACGGGTGGGGTCGGTGCCGGCATAGTTGTCGAAGTAGTTGCCGAGCTCCGTTTCCGACCAGAAGCCGAAGCGCACGTTCTCGACCGCGTACGTGTTCGGGTTCTCGAACGTGTAGCGGTAGAACGTCCCGAATCCCAGCGCTGGGTCGTCCGTGTTGAACGTGTGCGCCGTCACCCGCAAGGTGAGGCCGAGTGGCTCGCCGCGGCTCCATATGTGCTCGTTGCCGCGGTCGTTCATCACCCAGAAGGCTGTCTGGTGACCATAGACCGTGGGCGTCTCGCCCGCTTCGGGCTCGTAGACGCCGTCGCCGTCGGTGTCCTCGAAGGGCGCGCCGAGGTCCGCGGGCCAGTCGGCCACATCGCCGGTGAGCGTGCCGTCAGGCTGCTGGGTGACGAGGTAGATGCGGTCGAACGCCGTGCAGTCGGCAGGCGGGTTGCCCGCGTCGTCAAGGGGGCCGGGCCACCACTCCCAGTCAACGTAGTCTCCTCCAGCGAATCGAACCTCTTCCTCGACGATTCCACCGACCCAGAGGTTGGTCGAGAAAAAGAGCTCCCCGCCAGATCCCCGAGGGACCTCGTAGACGAGACTCTGGGGAAAGCCAAACATGCTCCCGTTGTGGAGGCGCGCTCGCACACCGCCCACGTCCAGATCCGCCGTGGCGATACCGAGCTCGCACGTCCCAATGCCTGGGGCCTCTTGGGCCTGGACTGGAAGCGCGAAGGGAAGCGTCACCAGGAGGACGAGAAGTAGCAAGTACCGGGTCATAGCTGCGAGTGTGTCGAGATAAATGGGGGGAGATCTTGGCTACCGGAGCACGGTGAGCGTCTGCGTCTGTCGCCCGGCCGCCGTCTCCAGCACCGCCACGTACACCCCCGTCGCCCACCGCCCCGTGTCGAGCATCGCCCGGTGCCGTCCCGTCGCCTGCGCCTCGCCGTCGGCGAGCACCGCCACGCGGCGGCCCAGCACGTCGTACACCGTCACCGTCGTGCGTCCAGCCTCGGGTAGCGTGTAGGCGAGCGTCGCCGTGCCGCGCGTTGGGTTGGGGTAGGCCGCGAGCGAGAGCGTCCTCGGCAGCGGGCCGTCGGTCTCGGCGGCGACGGGCTCAGGCTTGGTGGTGAGGAGGCGGATGGTGGTACCGGGGGGCGGTGGGGTGCCGTCGCGCGCCTGGTCGGCGAGCTGGAAGCGGCCGATAAGCGGCATGAACGCGCGACTCGACGAGGAAAGGCCGTCGATCTCGTCGTTGCGGTGGCAGAAGTCAATGTAGAAGCCCTGGTTACGGCATGCGTCTCCAGACGTGGGGTCGAGGTCTTCTTGCGTGTCGGAATCGGTGATGGGGTTGCCCGCGCCCGCCGCCGCGGCGTCGGCAGCGAGGAGGGCGTAGCCGTCGGGCTGGTCAGGCATCATCCAGAAGATCACGTCCGAGACGGGCGCATCGGGGTCCGCGGTGCCGAAGCCAAAGCCGTCCCAGTCGTTCTCGCCGACGCCGTAGGGCCACGTCGCGCCAGGCCCGCTCTCGCTTGCGGCACCGAGCAGCGGGATCAGACGCACCTCGCGGCCGGGGTCGTTGGGGTCGATCTGCCAGAGCTCGAAGGGGACGCGCACGGCGAGGCCGGTGTCGCGGAGACCGCTGAGGATGGTGTAGACGCCCCAGCAGCTGTCGGCGGCGCAGGCGTCGGTGAAGCGCATCTCGTAGTCGAAGGGCGCGGCGATCTCGATGCGGAAGCCGAGGCGGTCGAGGGTGCCGACGCCACCGTCGGCGGTGACGTAGTAGTCAGCGTTGGTGGAAGGGGTGTGCCAGACGGTGGCCCCACCATAGTCGGTGCAGCCCGGGCGCGCTGGGTCGGCGTCGCAGGTGGACGTGCCGTCGTAGGTGACTTCGACGATGCCGCGGCCTTCGTCCTGGAAGTCTGGGAGGAAGTAGGTCCGGGTGCGGTAGGTGCGCGTCTCAGAGGGGAGGCTCTGGTCTGTCGCCGTGAAGGCCCGGAAGCCACCCCACGTCCGCTCCTCCGACACATTGGGGGTGTACGCCTGGGCGAGCGCGTAGGTGTTGCGGTTAAAGCCACCATAGTAGAGCGCACCGGGCACAGGCTCCCATCGGAGCTCCACAAACAGGCACTCGTGTTCAGGCAGTTCGTCCAGGCAGCCGTCGTAGAGCTCGACGAGTTCGACGTCGTCCAGGTCGGCACCATCGTCGGGTGCGATCAGGACGGGCGTGGCCAGTGACGGCTCGGGCTCGGGTGGGGCGGAGCCGTCGGGCGGACCCGTCTGCGCGCCGCCGGGGGCGAAGAGGGTGCCCGCGTCGTAGGCGGCCTGCACGCGATCGGAGTGTTCGCGCAGCTTGGTGACGGAGTCGAGGAACGCCACGCCACGGCCCCACACAATGGCCATGTCCACCGTGTGCGTGGCTCCTGGAGCTAGCTCGAAGGGCTCCGCGACGGTGACAAACTTGCGCTCTCCAGGCCGGTCGATTCTCCTCTCCTCGTCAACGTTGAGCTCGCTCCAGTATGCCAACTGCTCCGGTGCGCCGGGCGCATACCACGTTGTTTGCTCCGCGTCTGGGTCATCTGGGTTATAGCCAAAGTTGCCAACCGTCAGCGGGACACCGTCGCGCCACGTGAGGTTGAGGAAGCGGTAGAAGTCCTGGGCAAACACTGGGTCGTCCGTGGGGCCTCCGGTGCCAAAGCCCATGCGAATGACTCCCTCAGTTCCACTCAGGAAGTCGACGCCCAGTGCTGGAGGCTGTTTACCATAGTCTGGGTCGTCGTTGTCGCCGTTGTAGATGAACCCCATGCCTCGTGCAGGATCGCTTCCTGTGAGGTCGTCGGTCCAGTTGCCTACATCGGCGTCGCTGTAGAAGCCCATGCGTGCATTTTCAATGGTGTGGGCGTTAGGATTTTCGAATGTGTAGCGGTAGAAGGTCCCGAAGCCTAGCGCTGGGTCAGCCGAGTTGAACGCGTGTGCTGTCACCCGCGCTGTGAGCCCCAAAGGCACTGTGTCTTGCATGCGCTCCGGGCCTCGGTCGTTCATGACCCAGAAGGCTGTCTGGTGACCGTACACCGTCGGCGTTTCGCCTGCTGCAGGCTCGTACACGCCGTCGCCGTCCGCGTCATCGAACGGCGCGCCGAGGTCAGCAGGCCAGTCGGCAACGTCGCCAGTCAGCGTGCCGTCGGGCTGCTGCGTCACGAGCCAGATGCGGTCGAACGCGGCGCAGTCGGTGGGGGCGTTGCCTGTCGCATCAAGTGGGCCCGGGGCCCACTCCCAGGCACTGTAGTCGGCTCCGCTGGTGCGGATCTCTCCATTGACAAGACCGCCGACCCAGACGCCTGCAGCGTTGACGGTCCGAACACCGGAGCCCTTGGGGACTTCGTAAATCGAGTCGCCGCCGCGCCAGAAGAGGTTGCCAGTGTTGTAGAGACGGGCGCGCACGCCGCCCACGTCGAGGTCGGCCGAGGCGGTGCCCAGGTCGCAGCCTTCGGACACGCCGGCGGCAGCCCGCTGGGGAAGCGTCTTGGACGGCGCCTGGCTGAAGGCAGGGCTACCCGCGAGCAGGCTGAAGGCGCAGAGTATGAGCGTGGTGCGTAGCGAAGCGGCCATGAGCGGGTGATGAGGTAGGTCCAAAGACAGGGGCTCGTCTGCACACTAGAGCACGGCGAGCAATGACCGCGCGGATTCCAGCCGAACTGTAGCAAAGCAAGTCCCAGCCGTAAGTCTAGCGCGCGAGCCGTTACCGTCGTGGCTGAGTTGCC
>JBCCRG010000071.1:0-11105 GCA_039208155.1 Bacteroidota bacterium
AATCAAGAGCATGGCCGCGCCGGCGAGCAGCGGCACGCGCACGTTGTCGTTGAGCGGGATCGGAAGCGCCTCGACGATGGCAGCGACGAGCGCGCCCAGCCCGACCTGGCGCAGCGAGAGGCCAGGCGCGGCGACGGTGTCGAGCGGCGTGCTGGGGAGGGCAAACCACGAGAGCGGGAGCAGGGCCAGCGGAAGGACGATCAGCGCGGCCGAGACGGCGAAGGCCGCCGAGCCTTCGAGCGACTTCGGGGAGCCGGGCCAGCGATGGCGTCCGTAGCGCCGTCCGATGAGGGCGGCGGCTCCATCGCCGAGCATCAGCATCGCCATGGCTGCTGCCGCGATGGGCTCGGGAAAAAGGAGCGCCGTGAGCGCCATCGCGGTGCACATCCACGTCGCGCCGTTGAACACGATGGGGCCGTGGAGGGCGGGCCGCTCCTCGGGCCGCATGATGCCGCCGAAGAGCCCCTGGATGAACCCGTGGAAGCCCGCCGAGCGCGTCCGCAGCACGTCCGACACGAGCGCCACGACGGCGAGCGGCACGAACACCCACAGCGCGATCTCGCGTCCTACGGCGAGCAGTCCGAGCGGCATCAGCAGCGCCCCGACGTGGAGCGCCTTGCGGCCGAGTTCGGCGCGGTAGGAGAGGACGGCGGCGTTCATGCGCGGCGAGGAAAGCGAACCTAGCAGGGAAACGTACGGCAGGCTCGCCCGTGCGACACCCTGTTCTCTCTCATTTCGCCCGCTCTCGTATGCTGCGCTGCTCTCTCCTTCGCTCCCTTCCTGCTCTGCTCACGATGCTTCTCTTCGCCGCCTGCCAAGACCCTGCTGCGTCGTCCTCGTCGAGTGACGACCTGTCCGAGGGCGACGCGGCTTACGTGGACAGCATGGCCGTCGAGCACGCGGGCGACTCCGCTAATCCGTCTGGCGCGCCGTCCACGGACGAGGCGGGGCTCACCACGGCGCGGGTTCCCTACCACGACGGCGCGACGGGCTACCTCGCCGTTCCTGACTCGGCTGACGCCGACATGCCCGGCCTCATCGTGATCCACGAGTGGTGGGGGCTGAACGAGAACGTCGAGGGCCAGGCGCGGCGGCTCGCGAAGAAAGGCTACCGGGCCCTGGCCGTGGACCTCTACGGCGGGGAGTCCTCTGCGACACCCGAGGGTGCCCGGGCACTTATGCAGACGGCGATGGCCGACGCCGACGCAGCCGTGGCCAACCTCGCTAGCGCGGCAGCCTACCTCCGTGAGCAGGGCGCGACGCGGATCGGCGTGCTCGGCTGGTGCTTCGGCGGGGCGTGGTCGCTGCGCACCGCGCTCGCCCTGCCCGACGAGATCGATGCGACCGTGATCTACTACGGCCGCGTCGAGACGGACCCGGCGGCGCTCGCGGCGCTCGATATGCCCGTCCTCGGCCTCTTCGGGGGGGACGACCAGGGCATCCCTGCCGAGAGCGCCCGCGCGTTTGACGCGGCCCTCGACGAGGTCGGCGTCCCACATACCATCCGCATCTTCGAGGGCGCGGATCACGCCTTCGCGAATCCGTCCGGCGACCGCTACCAGCCCGAGGCCGCCGAGGAGGCTTGGTCCATGACGACCGCCTTCCTCGCCGAGCACCTGAAGTAGGGCGCTCGGCGGTCGGTTGTCTGCCACCAGCTCAGCGTCGCATTGCCACCGGTGTGAGAGAGGACGGCGAAAATGGCACGCGTTTGGTTTGTGTTGCAAACCCGGCGGAAAGTTTGTATGCTTGCTGTCGAGTTTGTAACGCAAACCTACAGGAAATCGATGTCGTACGCCGCTTCCTACCGCTCGTCTCCGCGCCTGGCCGAGGTCACGCGACACTTCCGAGGCCTGCAGGGGCTCCGCATCCTCCCGATGGCGCTGTTCTTCCTGGTCATCGGGTTACCCGGGGCTCTGCAGGCGATTGGATTCCTTGTCGAAGACGGATCATGGGAAACAGCCTTCGGCACCGCGACGCTCGTCGGGCTGGCCGCAGCCGTGTTCGCCGAGCGGCGCATCGCACGGTGGTATGACGAGGCATACGGCATCGTCGAGCAGCGGCTTCGGCTGGGTGAGGTGCTCGCCAGCGGCGTCTTCCTCGTAGCACTGCTGGCAGCCGTCTGGTGGCTGGGCTTCGGGGACCCGCCGCTCAATCCCGTCTTCGTGGTGCTTGGCGTGGGGCTGCTCGCCTACTGGCGGCCTCGGGTTGGCCTGCGGTTGCACTACGCCATTGAGGGCGGGCTGCTTCTCGCAGCGAGCCTCTACGTGCCCGCGTCATCGAGCGCCTCCGCCGTCGTGGTCCTGCCGACGACGTTCGTGGCGGGGCTGCTACTGCTCGCCCTTGGCGTGCTCGACCACCGCGAGTTGGTGCGAACGCTCGGGCCGCCTGAGCCCGACGCAGACCACGCGATCCCCGAGTCTGCCGATGCCTGAGCCACCCCCTGATTTTTCCGTAGCGCCCTTCGCCGAGATCGCTGCGCTCGACCGCCTCGTCCACGAGCCGGCCCGCCTTGCTATCCTGGCGGCTCTGGCGGCGTGCCAACGGGCCGACTTCGTCTACCTCCGGCGGCTCACGGGACTGTCTAAGGGCAACCTCGCGAGCCATCTCAGCAAGCTCGAAGCAGCGGACTACGTGGCAAGCGCGAAGGAGACGCGGCGAGGTCGGGCGCGGACATTCCTCTCGCTCACCAAGCTCGGGCGGCAGACGCTGAGCGCACACTGGGCCCGCCTTGATGCGCTGCGCACGCAAGCCGAGCACTGGGGCGACGGGCAGTGAGTGCCACGACGTGTGGTTCGTCCTTACTGCCGTGCGAACACGGTCTGCCGTCCCTTCGGGTCCTGCACGACGAGGCGCCCGGAGCGGAGACGGACGCTCGCTGGGCCTGACATGCCGTCGAGGACGAGCCGTTCGCCTGCGAGTACGCCGTCGAAGCGCACGGGGCCGGAGCCGAGGGCGCGGTCCTCGCCGCGCAGCGTCGCGTTGCCATCGCGGTAGATCGTGAGTTCCATCGTGAGGACCCCCTCGCGGATATCGCGGTTGCGGTCGGGGTCGGCGAGCGCCTCCACGGCTCGCCACGCTCCCGCGACGTTGTTGCCGTCGACGAACGGCGCCGGGCGTGGCGCGCTAGGCTCCTCCGGGGGCGTCGGGCGCGGCCCCGACCACGATCCGCCCGACGACGGCACCTCGGTGGTCACGCACCCGCTGACCAGGAGAAAGAAAACGGCAACGCAGCACGCACGCAGCATCGGAGACGGGATAGGCGGAGGGAACGGCGGCGGGTGAGCGGTGAAATCTACACAGAGTTACGGGAAGGGCGAGGCGCGAAGTGCGAAGTTGGAAGCGCAAGGAGGTGGCGCGTGATGCTGCGTCCTGCACGCCCCTGTGGGTGAAGCGGGGCACCTTCGACCTTCGACCTTCGACCTTCGACCTTCGACCTTCGACCTTCGACCTTCGACCTTCGACCTTCGACCTTCGACCTTCGACCTTCGACCTTCGACCTTTCTCGTGACCGACTACCTCGCCCAGCAGATCCGCGCCGCGCTCGCCACCTTTCCGGGTGCCCCTGATGACTTCGACGCCGCCGCGCTCGATATCGAGTTCCAGACGCCGAACAATCCCGAGCACGGCGACCTCGCCTCGAACGTGGCGCTCAAGCTCGCCAAGCCGCTGCGCAGCAATCCGCGCCAGATCGCGCAGCACATTGCGGACGTGCTGACCGCGAACGCCGATCCGAAGCGCATCGCCGCAGTGGAGGTGGCGGGGCCAGGTTTCCTCAACTTGCGCTTCGCAACGGATTACCTCTACGACGGGCTGGCTGAGATCCTCGCGCAGGGCAACGCCTACGGGCGCACGGACGCGGGTGCCGGGAAGACCGCCATCGTGGAGTACGTCTCCGCTAACCCGACCGGCCTACTCACCGTCGGCCACGGCCGCAATGCGGTGCTCGGCGACACCATCGCCAACCTCCTCGACTGGACGGGCTACGATGTCACGCGGGAGTACTACTTCAACGACGCAGGCCGCCAGATGCGCGTCCTCGCTCAGTCCGTGATGGCGCGCTACGAGGCGCTGATCCATCCCGATACGCCCACCAAAACCCTCGATGGCGGCCTCGAAGTCCCCGCCAGCTTCCCCGACGACGGCTACCAGGGCAACTACATCGTCGAGATCGCCGAGGCTGTCCGTGCCCGCCACGGCGACGACGCGCTGGACCGCGACGACGCTGAGACGCTGTTCCGGAGCGAGGCCGTCGGTGCCATCTTCGCCGACATCGAGCAGACGATGCAGCGGCTCGGCATCCCCATCGGTGAAGGCGGGATGCGGTACTTCAACGAGCATAGCCTCTACGAGAACGGGGCCGTCTGGGACGTGGTCGAGCGGTTGCGCGCGAAGGATCTTGCCTACGACAAAGACGGCGCGGTCTGGTTTGCGACGGGCCAGCTCGGCAAGGTGGTCACGAACAAAGACGGCGAGGAGGAAGCGAAGGACACGGTCCTCGTGAAGTCGTCCGGCGAGCCGACCTACCGGCTGCCCGACATCGCCTACCACATGGACAAGCTGGATCGCGGCTTCGACAAGGTGGTAGACGTGTTCGGTGCCGATCACATCGTCACCTATCCCGACGTGGTGCGCGGCGTCGAGGCGCTCGGCGGCGACGCGTCCAAGATCGACGTGCTGATCTACCAGTTCGTCACCCTCCTCCGCGATGGGCAGGAGGTGAAAATGAGCACGCGCAAGGCGACGTTTGTCACGCTCGACGAACTGATGGACGAGATTGAGCGCTCGATCGAAGAGAAATCAGGGATCGAACTCACGGCTTCGGCCGGACCCGACGTGGTCCGATTCTTTTTCTTGGCGCTCTCACCCAATACGCACCTCAACTTCGACTTGGACCTCGCTACGGAAGCCAGTTCGAAAAATCCAGTCTTCTACCTCCAGTATGCCCATGCGCGCATCTGCTCGATTCTGGTCAAGACTCAGGAGAAGGGGTTAGTCTTCGATCCAGCCGTAATCGACTGGGAGATGCTGACGCATCCGACAGAGATTGCCCTGATGAAGGTGCTACCACGCCTTCCGGAGGCGATTTCAGATGCTGCCGAGTCCATGGGCCCCCACCGCCTGGCGACCTACCTCCGCGAGGTCGCTACCGAATACAGCCGATTCAATGACGCCTGCCGCATCATCGGTGAGCCTGTAGAGGTCGCGGTACCCCGCCTCGCACTCACCGACGCAACGCGTCTGGTACTGCGAAACGGACTCACCGTGCTCGGCATCAGCGCCCCGGAGCGGATGTAGGGGCGGCTCTCGCGGGGCGGTTTGCCGTGGCGTGCCATCGCAGGGCGGTTTGCAAACCGCCCCTACGGATCGCGGCCCCCCAATGGATCGAGGTAGTGCCTCGCGTTTGCCTTTTCTCGCCGCTTCGCCGGTTTCCCGTCTCCTCACCGTGTGCCCTACGGGCGGCCGAGGCGGCGGAACATCTCCTGCTTGTAGGCCTCCACGCCAGGCTGGTTGAACGGGTTGACGTTCAGCAGGTAGCCGCTGACTGAGACGGCGTGCTCGAAGAAGTAGAGCAGCGCGCCGAGGTGCCGCGCGTCGAGGCGCTTCATGGCCACGGTGCAGTTGGGGACGCCGCCGTCGGTGTGGGCCTTCTGCGTGCCCTCGTACGCCGCGCGGTTGACGGCGCTGTAGTCCTTCCCGGCGAGGTAGTTGAGCTTGTCGAAGTTGCCCGGGATCTCCGGCACCGTGAGCGACGCCTCCGCGCGCTCTCCTCCAGAGTGAACCAACAGAAACGTCTCGACGAGCGTGCGCTGGCCTTCCTGGACGTACTGCCCAAGCGAGTGGAGATCGGTCGAGTACTGCACGCTGACGGGGAAGAGGCCCTTGTGCTCCTTGCCCTCGCTCTCGCCGAAGAGCTGCTGCCACCACGCGCCGATGCCGCGCAGCTTCGGCTCGAAGACGGCCAGGATCTCGGTGCGGTAGCCCGCCTCGTGGAGGACGTACCGGTCGAGCGCGTAGGCGATGGCCTCGTTCGCGTCGGCGTCGGCGAGGTCTACGAGTTGCGCGGCGGCCCCGTCCATCAGCGCGGCGATGTCGTGCCCGGCGACGGCGATGGGGAGGAGGCCCACCGGCGTGAGTACCGAGAAGCGCCCGCCCACGTCGTCGGGGATGACGAACGTGCGGTAGCCCTTCTGGTCGGCGAGCATCCGCAGCTGGCCCTTGTCCGCATCCGTCGTGGCGATGATGCGGCTGGCGTGGTCGCGGAAGGTGTCCTCCATGAACTGCCGCAGGAACCGGAAGGCGAGCATCGGCTCCAGCGTGGTGCCCGACTTCGAGATCACGTTGACGTAGACCGACTTGCCCTGGAGGTAGGCTAGCAGTTCCTGGTGGTACGTCGGCGAGATATGGTGCCCGGCGAAGATGACTTCGGGACCCTCCGTGGGGAAGTAGGCACCGAGCGCCCGGTTGACGGCCTCCGCGCCGAGGTACGACCCGCCAATGCCGACGCACACGAGCACGTCGGCCTTCTCGCGGATCTCGGTCGCGAGCCGCTGGATGCGCCCGATCAGATTGTCGTTGGGAGGCCGCAGCATCGAGCGCCAGCCGAGCATGTCGCTGCCTGCGCCGCTCCCGTCCAGCGTGGTCTGATGAGCTGCGATAGCCTGGTCGCGCAGCTGCGTCCGCTTGCCGTCGTTGATGAAAGAGGAGAAGCCGGAGCGGTCGTAGACGAGCATGGGGAGGGTCGAAGTGAGAAGTTCGAAGGAGGACGGAGGAGCAACCGAAGCGGTAGAGTCGGGCTCCACGCTGCAGTTTACGGCTGCGTTGCGATTGGTGTCTTCGAGCGAACGCTGTGGCCCATGAAGTAGACGCGCTGGAGACCAGCCGCGCGTGCGTCGCTCAGGACGCTGAAGACCGAGTCCATCGGCGTACTCCGGTCGGCGATCACGCCAAGGATTGTGCGCGGCTCCTCGCAGAGCATCTCCGCGAATGGACGCTGTGCAGCGGTGAGACGCTCCCACGATGGGACGAATTCCGGGCAGCGCTCAGGCTGGGCTGTCGCTTCCGGGAGATCCCAGACGAGAGCGCCGGCCTCATCGAGCATGACGTATTGGGCGTGGCGTCGTTGCTCCAGCCACTCGCCGTGCTCAATTCGCACAGGGTTGATCCGTTGGTAGACGAGGCCGAGGTCCAGCGCGAGGTAGTTGGCGAAGATGGGATAGAGGCTGGCGAAACGGCAGCCGAACAGGAGCATCACCACGAGGAGAACGTGGTACGAGACACGCCCGACCTCGGCGTGGTCGAGGCGGCGACGTGCGTAGGACGTCGTGCTGCGACGGATCAGCCGTCGTGGCCAGACCGGACGGCGGCGCAGCAGGCCGTCGCTGCTCCTGGGTTTGGGGAAGTAGAACAGCCAGCGCATCGGTTGGGGGACTGTCCGCACGATACGCGCGCCGCCAATGCCAGTTACGCTCGCTGCTGAAAGCCAGCCCCCTTACCGCAACGTCACCTGGAGCCCGACGCGGACCTTGTTCGGGCGCGGCCCGGAGCGCACGGCCACGCCCTGCACGTCGCCCCAGACGACGAGCGGGATCGCGAGGTGCGGTGCGACCTGGAAGCTGGGCCGGTCGTAGTTCAACCCCAGCTGCAGCCAGCCGATGCCGCTGCGTACGCGGTCGCTCTGCCCGTCGAGCACGGATGGCGCGTCCTCACTCGGGTTCGCCTCCACAAAGCGGTAGGAGGCGCCGTCGGCGAGGAGCGCCATCGAGAGGTAACTCCCGGCAAGGTCGAAGTGGAAGTTGTAGCCCCAGTAGGCGTGCAACTCGGTGCCGATCACACGGACGCGGTCTTCGCTGAGGAGCAGTTCAGCCCCGTCGGAGAATGCCCCGCTGTCGTCGAGGAGAGCGGCGTTGACGCCAGCGCGCACGCGGCGCAGCCCGATGGCAAGGTCCGAGGAGAGGAGCGGCGAGAGGTCCGACGAGGACAGGAACGCCACGTCAGTCTGGCGGAAGCCGAGGCCGCCGCCGGAGGCCGGGTCTACCGCGATGCGCACGGCGTAATCGGTGCCCTCGTTCGTCCAGAAGGGCTTCACGATGAGCCAGCGCAGCGCCACCGGTCCCGTCCCGATGCCGCCGCTCAGGTCCACGATGGCGGCCACGTCCACCTGCTCCATCAGCGCGTAGTCGATGCGCCCGGCGAGGCTGACCGCACGGCGCTGCCCGACGCCGCTGGCGCTCGACGCCTGGAGGAGGCCCGTGGGGCTGTAGTCGAGCGCGGCCGTGACGGCGAGGCCGTCGAAGAAGGTGCGCTGGGCCCGCTCGCCTTGGTAGAGCGGGTCGAGCGTCTGGAAGGGGCGCTGTGCCATCGCCTCGACGGCCAGGCCCACCCCGACCGCGCCAACCAGCACCGCACTCAGGAGCGCACGAGTGATGGAGCGGACAGCGGCGAAGGAACAGGCTCGGGCGCGCATGGCAGCGGCGGGCGTGGGTCGTGAGGCACGCGACGTAGACAGTATACGATCCACCTCCTCGAACCCCGCTGACGGACCTACGCCCACCTACCAGTCTTCCCAGCGATCAGAGCGTCAGCGTCTCGCCCGGTGCGAGCGGGTGCGCCTTCAAGCCCGCTGCTTCCATCTTAGACGCGAACTCGGCCGTGTCGGCCATGATGAGCGGGAACGTGTCGTAGTGGACCGGTACGGTCCGCTTCGGCTGCAGCATCTGCGCGGATGCCACGGCCTCGTCGATGCCCATCGTGAAGTCGTCGCCGATGGGGAGGAAGCAGAGGTCGAAGTCGTACTGCTCGCCCAGCCAGGCCATCTCAGCGAAGCGGCACGTGTCGCCCGCGTTGAAGATCGTCGTGCCTTCGATCTCCAAGATGAAGCCGCCTGCGAGCCCGCCGTAGGTGCCATCGGGGAAGGACGACGAGTGCCGCGCATACGTGTTCGTCACGCGCCCCCAGTCGAAGTCCCACGCGCCGCCGGTGTTCATCGGGTGGACGTTCGTGTGGCCCAGCGTGCTCTGGGCATACTGGGTGACGTCGAACTGCGCCACGAGGAGTGCGCCGGTGCGTTCGAGGATGGCGGGCGTGTCGCCCCAGTGGTCGCCGTGGGCGTGCGTGATGAGGACCACGTCGGGCGTGAGGTCATCGGCGGTGACGACGCCCTCGGTGTGCTTGTTGCCGGTGATGAAGGGGTCGAAGAGGAGCGTCGGGCCGCCAGTCTCGATCTGAAAGGCGGAGTGGCCGAAGTAGGTGACGGTCATAGGGAAAGCGATGGGCAGCGTGCGAGGGGGATGCGAAGAGCGCATCCAACGTCGGAGCGAGGGTGCGGCTCCCCGTCCCAGCGCGTGCTCCTCACCACAGGCGCATCACCAGAGCCGCAGCAGGTGGATGCTGACCAGCGGCGTCCCGAAGAACTGCTTCGACGGGTCCGCCACGCGCGGGTCGGCTTCGAGGAGATCGACGGGTTCGAAGAAGTACGCGGCGTGGTAGCCGAGGCGGAGCCCCTGCGTGGTGCGGCGGCCGAGGCCGAAGTAGGCGCCCACGGCTAGCGTCCCGCCGACGCCGAAGCGCAGCGCCCCGCGCCCGAACGCGCCGAACGCGCCCTCCAGGTCCTCGCCGTCGTCGCGGATGCCGTCGTTGTTGACGTCGTCGAAGTAGGGCCACTGGTAGCCGAACGTGGGGCCGCCGGTAAGCTGGAAGAACGGGCGGAAGTTGTCCTCAATGGCCGCCCGGAAGAGCCGGTGCTCGACGCCGATGTGCAGCGGGGCCATCGCGAAGTAGTTGCGCTTGAGCGGCACCACCGTCTCGCCGAAGAGGCCGATGAAGAACTGCTGCTCGCGCTCGTCCTTGCCGGGGTTGACGCTGAACTCGACGAGCAGCGAGGTCGCCTCCCCGATGCCCGCCCGGAGCACGCCGCCGACGCCGAAGCCGTCGTTGGTGAGCCGGACGGCCAGCCCCGCGCCGGTGGTGTAGGTCGGCACCGCGCGCGTCGAATCGGGCGCATCGGGCACGGTCGCGACGCCCTCGCCGGGCTGCGCGTGAAGCGGAGCCGCGAGGGCCAGCGAGGCAAGGGCAAGAGCTAGCGAGAAGACGAGACGCATACGGGACGCTACGACGGGCACGCTCGGGGAGCAAGGTATTTTTGACGGTTGGCTGGCCCGCCGAATCCCCCTTGTCCTCCGTCCGCGATGTCCGCTGCTGTTTCCCCGCCTGAGGTGCTCGTCGTCGGCGGCGGCGTGGTGGGGCTGGGCGTCGCGTGGCGGCTCGGACAGCGGGGCGTCCGCGTGACCGTGCTGGAGCGAGGCGAGGCGGGGCGCGGCGCGTCGTGGGCGGCGGCAGGCATGCTCGCGCCCGTCGCGGAACTGGGCTTCGAGGAACTCGATCTCTACGCGCTCAGCCGCGAGAGCCTGCGCCGCTGGCCCGCCTTCGCTCGCGACCTCGAAGCTGTGACCGGACGCTCGGTGGATTACCGCGACGACGGCACGCTCGTCGTGGCTCCCGACCGCGACGCCGCCGAGGCGCTGCGCCGCAGCTTCCGCTTCCAGCAGCAGCACGGCGTCGATGTGCGGTGGCTCTCCCGCGACGCCGCGCTCGACCTCGAGCCGTTCCTCTCGCCCCGCATCGCTGCCGCGGTCCACGCGCCGGGCGACCATCAGGTCGACAACCGTCGCCTCGTCGCGGCGCTGCGCGCTGCCGTTGAGGAGGCTGCGTCCGTCACCGTCCGGGAGCACGTCGCCGTCCGCGCGATCCACCCGGATGCCGACGCGCCGCGTGCGGTGTTGGACGACGGGAGCGAGGTCGCCGCGCGCCAGGTCGTGCTCGCGGCTGGCGCGTGGAGCGGTGGCGTGGAGGGCCTCGCCCCCGTCGAGGTGCCGGTGCGGCCCGTGAAGGGGCAGATGCTGAGCCTGCGCATGGACGCGCCCGTGGCCGGACCACCGTTCGGCCTGCGCCACGTCGTTCGCTCGCCCGACGCCTACCTGGTGCCCAAGTCCGACGGCCGCCTCGTGATCGGCGCGACGAGCGAGGAGCAGGCGTTCGACACCCGCGTGACAGCGGGCGGCCTCTACCGCCTTCTCGAAGGGGCCTGGGAAGCCTGCCCCGGCATCGAC
>JBCCRG010000072.1:0-11087 GCA_039208155.1 Bacteroidota bacterium
GCTGGAGGCGCTGCTCAACGTCATGGTGACGCACAGCTACGTCCAGGGCGAGCTTCAGGGCGTGATGCAGCAGGAGGGCCTGACGCACGCGCAGTACAACGTCCTCCGCATCCTGCGCGGGGCTGACCCCGAGCGCGTGCCATGCGCCTACATCGGCGACCGCCTCCTTGACCGGACGCCCGACGTGACGCGCCTCCTCGCCCGTCTCGAATCGAACGGCTACGTCAAGCGCCGCCGCGCCGACTACGACCGCCGCGTCGTGGAGGTTGGCATCACGGACGTCGGCCGCGACGCCCTCGCCCGCCTCGACGGTCCTGTGGACGAGCGCCTCGCCCACCTCACGCAGCACCTCACGGACGAGGAACTGGAGACGCTGTCGCGCCTGCTCGAAAAGCTGCGGACGGACCAGGTGTGAGAGGCTGTCGGCCTTTAGCTATTGGGCTCGAGTAATAGGTCACGCGAGCGCCACTCGACGACGCCGAGGCCACCGACGTAGACCGCCTCGCCAAGCAGGTGCAGCAGGCCCGTCGGGCCGATGGTGGCGCGGTGGGCAACGACGAGCGCGATGCAGACGAGCGGCCAGGCCATGTTCGCGCCCGCGAGGAGCGACAGCAGCGGCTTCGGACGCACTGCCCGCCGGGCCAGCGAGAACGAGAACGCCCCGTAGGCGAGGTTCATCACGCCTGTGAACACGAGTACGCTACGCGGCAGTCCGTGCAGGTCCGCCAGCCAGCCACTCAACAGGAGCACGAGCACACCCGCCAGCAACGCCCCAGTGCAGTCGATCCAGAGCAGGTTGCGACGCCAGGTCATCGAAGTCCGATCTGTGGGGGCGGATTGCAAACCGCCCCTGTTCGCACGCCGCCCTGGCTAGACCTCGGCTTCGGCCGTCTCGCGCACCGCGTCGGTGGCGGTCTCGTTCACGAACGTGAGCCAGCCGTGCGGGTTGTCCGTGTCGCGGAGTGCGGCGAAGTAGGCGTCCTGGATGGCCTTCGTGATCGGGCCGCGCGAGCCCGAGCCGATTTTGTAGCGGTCCACCGAGCGAATCGGCGTCACCTCGGCGGCGGTGCCGGTGAAGAACAGCTCGTCGGCCACGTAGAGCGCCTCGCGCGGGATGGCGGCCTCCTTGATCTCGTAGCCAAGCGCCTCCGCGAGCGTAATGACCGAGTTGCGCGTGATGCCGGGTAGGATCGAGAGGCCCGTCGGGGCGGTGTGGAGCACGCCGTCCTTGATGACGAACAGGTTCTCGCCCGAGCCCTCCGAGAGGTAGCCGTCCACAGAGAGCGCGATGCCTTCCGTGAAGCCGTTCAGCACGGCCTCCATCTTGATGAGCGAGGCGTTGAGGTAGTTACCGCCCGCCTTCGCGAGGCTCGGCGTCGTGTTGGGCGCGTTGCGGTTCCACGTCGACACCTGCACGTCCACGCCCTGCTCGATGGCCTCGTCGCCGAGGTACTTGCCCCAATCCCACACCGCAATGAACGTCTCGACGTAGTTCTTGAGCGGGTTGACGCCCATGCTCCCCGTGCCGCGGTAGACGACCGGGCGGATGTAGCAGCTTTCGAGCCCGCTCGCGTAGATCGTGTCAAGGACGGCCTGGCTCAGCGTGGCGAGGTCGTAGCCAGAGTCCATCCGGTGGATCTTCGCCGAGTCGATGAGGCGCTGCATGTGCTCCTCCAGGCGGAAGACGGCCGGGCCACGCGCGGTGTCGTAGGCGCGGATGCCCTCGAAGACCGACGAGCCGTAGTGGACGACGTGCGAGAGGACGTGGATGGTGGCGTCTTCGAAGGGGACGAGCTTGCCGTTGAACCAGATCTTGTGCTGCGTCATGGAGCGTGCGGGCTGGAGGTGAAGCCAGGAAGGACATGGGCGGCGGGCCGCCCGAAAGGGCCCCGGCAAACGGGAGGGGCCGAGGCAGGATCCCACACGCCTCGGCCTACCCAAAAGATACCGCGCGGCTTCACGCGCCCCGAAGCGCTTCCAGCGAAGACATCGCGTGGTTTTGCGCTATGGTTGGCGTGCGAGCACGGCTAGCTACGCACTCGGGAAGCCGGGCTCGGCGAGCACCCGCTGCGCCTGCTGGAGGTGCCGCGCCTGGTGGGCCGCCATCGCCTCCGCCCAGGCGCCGATGGGCATCCGCCACAGCTTCATCGCAGGCGAGCCCATCTTCTTAGCGCTAAGGTCGCGGCCTTCTCCAGCGTCCATGATGCCCGCGAACCGGTCCTGGAACGCGGTAAACTCTCCGATGACGACGGCCGGGGCGAAGCCGGACGCTGTCGGCGTGGTCTCGGAGCGCGGCTTGAAGACGGGGGGTGCCGGGAACTTCATCGTCGTGTCCGGCCCCATGATCTTGAGGCTGAAGCGCGCCAACCCGCCGTAGTCGAACGGAGGGCCGCCGGGTGGCAGCGTCGGGACGACCTCCTCCAAGACGGGCACGTAGATCCCGGCCGCGCGGTTGAGGTGCTGGATGCACTCGGCGACGGACCAGCGTTTCGGCGTCGGCTTCCAGTTGAGCTGGGCAGGGCTGTAGGTAGCCAACCAGTCCTCGACGATGGCCTTGTGGTCGAGGAACGTGGCACGACTGGCAGAGGCAGGAGGCTTTGAGAGCGTAGGCATGGGACCGTCGGGAGAATGGGAAATGAAGCCCTACGATACCCCCTGCCGCGCGTTGCACGGAGGCGTAATCGTACCCCGTGCGTCCCGGCCTGTGCATCTACGCGCGCGGAAAGCCCGGCGAGGCCATCACGCGCTGCGCCTGCTGGAGGTGCCGGGCCTGATGGCCTGCGAGCATATCGAACCAGGCGGCGAGCGGGAGCCGCAGCACCTTCACCGCCGGCGATGGCATCTTCGCCGCGCTCAGGTCGAGCCCTTTGGCTCCGTCGAGCGCCGCAGCCAGGCGGTCCTGCAACGCCCCGAACGCGCCGACAACAGTAGCCGGGTCGAGGTTCGAGGCGTCGTCGGTGCCCGTCGCCTCGGGGAGGAAGTCGGCAGGAGACGTCAGCTTGCGCGTGCCCTCGGCCCCGAACGAGCGGACGGTGAACCGGGCGAACCAGCCGTACGTGAACGGCGGCGATCCTGCGGGCAGGCTCGTCGTCGCCAGCTTGGTTTCGAGGGCGGGGGCGTACATCTCCGCGAGGCGCTTGAGGTGCGCCAGGCACTCGGCGACGGACCATGATTTCGCTGAGGGTTTCCAGTTGAACTGCGCCGCGCTTAGCGAGCCTGCCCAGTCTTCAACGAGGATCTTGTGGGCGTAGAAGGTGGCGGGCGTGCCTGCGGTGGGGAGAGACATAACAGCGGTTCGAGTCTGGATGGGTAAGGAGCGTGGGGTGGTCACGAGCGGCGCAGACGCACGAACACGAGCACGTGCGAGACGATGACAAGGGGTACCACGAAGAGCGGTAGCATCGCCAGCGGCAGCTTCGTGAAGGGCAGGATGAGCGACGGCTCGGCGATAGCATAGCGCGCGCCGTTGGCGAGCACCGCGAGGATGTCGATCAGCCCGAGCGTATTCCAGACGAGGACCGCTGTGCGCTGCCGGGGTTGCTCCACCGGGAGCGCGAAGAAGAGCACAAGCCCCGCAGCCAGGCCCACGGCCACGTCGCCGATGCCTGCAGGCAGGGCGAAGTCGACGGGGAGCGTCCCCTGCGCCGACAACCGGAGAAAGTTGGCCCCCGCGAAGATGCGGAGCAGGTGGATCGCCACGAGCGCCCGCATCGGGACCGCGTTCAGGCGCGCGCGGATGCCTGGCGAGACGGCATACGTCACCAGCACAAGGCCCGCGAACAGGATCGCGAGGGCAGGCGGCGGGACCGGCACAGAGGCCAACACGCCCGACACCGCAACGAGCAGCGCGGCGATCCCCCAAACGAGGAGCACGACGCCGAGCGGGCGGAGCGAGGGCGACGACGGGGCGGAGAACGAGGTCGTCATAAGGATGCGAGCACGAGTGGGACAAACGCGATGACCCCAACGTCGGACGGTATCCCCCGCTGCGGGTTACCCCAAATTGCGGAAGTCCTCCAGACCAGGGCCTACCTCTACGCAGCAGCGCGATAGGTCGCAGGCGGCACCCCGACGTGGCGACGGAAGGCCCGCGTGAACGCGCTCGGCTCGTCGAAGCCGATGGCGAGCCCGACCTCAGCGACGGCCAGCCGCGAGCCGGTCAGCAGCCGCTGCGCCTGCGCGATGCGGAGCTGTGTGTGGTAGCGGTGCGGCGTCGTGCCGAAGGTCTGCCGGAAGGCGCGGAGGTAGTGGTACTTCGACAGGCACGCGGCCTCGGCGAGCACATCAAGCGGGAGCGCGTCGTGGGTGGTGGCGTGCATCAGGTCCACCGAGCGCGCGAGGCGGCGATAGAGTTCGGTGCGGGTCGCCGCGCGTGCGGCAGGCACGCGGGCGGCCTCGTGGAGCGCGCCGCGATGCACGGCCAGCAGGTGGACGAGCACATCGGCGACCGCTTCATCCAGCGCCGCTGGGGTCGCGGAGGCGACCTCGAAAGCGCGGCCAACGAGCCGGTCAAACGTCGGGGTTCGGCGGTAGAGCCTCGGGAAGACGGTCAGCGGAGGCCCCGCCGCGTCCGGCGCGTCGATCAGGCGGTCGTCGTCCGTCACGAGCGCGCGGTAGACGGCCGCTGCGGCGTCGCCGCTCACGTGCAGGTTCTGCGTCTCGGCCGCCTCCTCGATCTCCAGGGTGTAGCGCGCCCCTGCATTCGTGAGCGCGTAGGTGCCCGGCGGGATGCGCGTCGCCATGTCTTCGGAGCGCACCACGCTCGCACCGCGCACGTTCGCGAAAAGCGAGAGCGGCCCCAGCACATCGGGGCGATAGGCATCCTTGGCCTCGACCTGGAGCAGCACGGTCGGCCACGCTTGCCGCTCCGCGATGCAGGTTTTGAGGTAGCCGAGATCGGGAAAGTTCTTCAGCAGCACGCTAGCGAGAGGGCCAGTCCGCACGAGCAGGAGGCCCGAAGGTAGGGCACGCTACGCCGATTTGCGAAGCCGCGCGCCGAAGGCCCCGTCGGTGCCGTGGACGTGCGGAAGCGCCGCATAGAAGCCGTCTTCGGTGCGCATCGCAGCGGGGACGAACGGCGCGGCATCTTCTAGCGCGAAGTCAGGCCGCGCGTCGAGGACGTGGCGGATGCGCTCGGCGTTTTCCTCGGGCTCGATGGAGCAGGTCGCGTAGACGAGCACGCCGCCGGGCTTCACGAGCGCTGCCGCCGCGCCCAGCAGCATGTCCTGCAGCGCAACGAGATCACGAAGATCGTCGGGGGTGCGCCGCCAGCGGAGGTCAGCGCGCTTGGCGAGGACGCCCGTCCCCGAGCACGGCGCGTCGAGGAGCACGCGGTCGGCCTGGGGCACGTCGGGCCCCGGTTCGAGCGCCTGAGCCGCGAGCGTCTGCGCATCTGCGGCGACCGTCTCCACGATAGTCAACCCGTGCGCCTTGGCACCTCGCTCCACCAGTCCGACGCGTGTTTCGTGGGGATCGCTCGCGAGGACGCGGCCTTCGTTGCGCATCCGCAGCGCGGCATACAGCGCCTTGCCGCCTGGTGACGCCGCCACGTCGCGAACCGTCTCGCCCGGCTGCGGGTCGAGGAGGCGAACGACTAGCCCGGCAGCCTCGTCCTGCACGGCGACGGTCCCATCCGCGAGCCATCCCGCGCGCACGACGGGTTGCAGCCGCTCCACCCGCACGAAGTCGTCGAGATACGGCGACGGCTCCCAGTCGAGGCCATGCTCGGCGTCGAGCGCCTTCAGACGCGCGTGCACATCCTTGACGGGGTGGCGGAGGGTATTGAGGCGGAGGCTGTAGGTCGGCGTCGCGTTGTCCGCAAGCAGCAACGCCTCCGTGTCGCCCTCGCCGAAGCGCGCGAGCCAGCGGCGCACCAGCCACGTCGGGTGCGAGTGCCGCACGGCGAGGTCGCGCGCCACTTTGCCCGTGTCCGGCTGGGGCAGGCTCTCGCGGCGGCGATCGGCCGTGCGAAGGATGGCATTGACCAGCTTCGCAGCTCCCGGGTTAACGGCAGCCCGCGTGAGGGCGACGGCCTCGTTGACGGCGGCGTGCGGCGGCGTTTGCTCGACGACGAGGTCGAAGAGCCCGAGGCGGAGCACGTCGCGCAGGTCGGGTTCGAGCGTATCGGGGTTCCCGTGGTAGAGGTGAGCGAGCAGGAAGTCGAGCCAGCGGCGGTGGCGCGTAACGCCCGCCGCATAGCCGACGGCCTGCCCTGAAGCGCGCGCATCGCCGCTCGCGTCCAGCGCTGAGCCATCGGGGTCGAGGCGGTCGGCGTAGGCCCCGTCGCGGATGCGGGCGAGGAGGCGGAGGGCGTCGCGACGAGCGGGATCGACGGGCACGTGAATCCAGGAGGGTTGAGGATGGGTGCCCAAGAAGCACGACTACCGAGAGTCCGGAAAGCCCCACTGAGGCTGGTGCGTCATCTTTGAGGCGAGCTCCAGGATCTCTTCGCAGCGATCAATGAGCTGCTTGATGACACCACGTCGGAGATCTCCCGTGATAGGGCCTTTGAGCCGAATGTATTCATACTCCAGTTGCTCGTGGATCAGGGCGGGGAACGTCATGAGGACAAGCAGCGCCAAGCGTCGCATCTCCGTGTCGCTCAAGTGTCCATCGAATGGCTGGTCCGTTGGATACCGTATCTCTTTCTTCGAGACACTCTCACCACTCGTCTCTGTGGGTTCACTCTCGCTATCAGGCTTCTTCGAAGCAGGGATTCCATCTCGGCACGTTTGCCAGAAGGAGAACTCCCGATCCCTGATGAGCGCGTCGATCACGGCTAGAATCATGTGGAAGAAGTCGTAGCGGGTTGGGCGATTGGCATGAACATCGGGAAGCTTGTAGCTGTTATCCCCGAGGCCATCCTCCATAAAGCCCTTCCGCTGCGGGTCCCCGCTCATGAACCCTTCGGTAGAGTGAAGCGGATCGTGTACCCCTGCTGCACTGGGATGATTCCGGAACGAACCTAGGTAATCGAGCTGGCTTTCTCGACCCGTTGGCCCCTTGCGTCCCCGTCTGCGTAGGCAGACCGGTGCCTCGATAACGTCTCGTAGGCTTATCTTCTCATCGACCTCGTTATCCTGAGTGACGGCGAGATTCCAGAGTTGTGCGTTGCCACGACGGCGTAGGTCGCGTCCTGCTATTCGAAGTCGTCTTAACACGACCTTCTGGAGTCCGCTGATGTCGCCCGACTCTAGCGATATCGCTTCATCCGTCTTTACACCGGCAATCATGTCGATGACCAGGCGAAGCGCTCGCGCACCATATCGCACGGAATCCGTGCCCCATACCGCTTCCTCGTCCCGCACTTCGATGTCGATGGCAGACTGCGCATAGGAGAGCGTGCTGTAGACGTGACGAAACCCTTCGTGCTCACCGCTCCGGTAAAACAAATGTTCGTTGAGCATAGATCGTCTGACTTTTAATTTGAATATCTGATCGTTTTCTAATTTCTCTCTTACTCCTTCCGGTATCCCTCTTTTGAATCCTTCTCTATTATATCTTTTATTTATTTCTTTTGTGAATTCTTTGAATTCACAGTTTTTATCTACCTCTCTTTTGTTAGCCCACTCCTCAAAGGCCTCGCTTATGGTTGTAAATAGAAGCTCGCGGGCGAACACACGTTCATCGGGATTCGACGCGATTGAAACGCACTGTTTTTCGACCTCTTTATCCCAATCCCTCTTGGGAGTCAGGGCTGGCTGACCAAGCATGATGTCGACAAGCGCGCGGGCGTGGCGCACCCGCTTCGGCCAGTCTTTCATTTCAAACCAGCCGTCGGCCTTCTGCAACCGCATGTCATCGTTGGGGTGCAGGCTTGCATGCGGACGAAGAAGCGAGAGCGCAGAGCTAGCCACGTAAGTGAGGGCCGTTACCTCGCGGATGTCGGACCACGTACCCAGGTCAAGATTCTGATCGATGCCGGGGTCGTGACCGCTCTCGGGAATCAGGTAGGGGCGCACGCCATCCAGCCGGAAGCCACCAGCTTTGCCGTCGTTGCCGCGACCGTCGAGTGAGAACTCGGTGGTCATGCTGGCCGTGAGCGTGATCAGGAGAGCCTCGTTGTGTTTCGCGTTGAGCGCCCGGAAGGGCGAGTTGGGGTCCTTCCACGAAGCCACCGCTTCATACTCCTCGCTGCTTTCCCTGGCTACCATTTGGGGGTCGTTGGTAGACGGCGTGCTCTGCTTGGAAGAACGAGCTGCGCCATAGGACGTCACGGTAAGGACGCCGGTGCCTGGGTCGTCGGCGAGAACACTAGCGTAGCGCGCTGGCCATCGTGCATTAAGCTGCGGCCCGTCGAAGAGCAAGGCAAGCAGCAGGGTCGGTCCAACCCCGCGAACGAGCTGTGAGATGGGTTCAGTACGAGCTAGATCCTCACAGATGAGTGGGCTGAGCACAAGCCACGGGGCGGGAGCGTAGAACGTGAGGCGGCGTTGCTCAATCACGCTCCGCTCAAAGAGGGGGCGTGCCGTTGACAGCCGTCCCTCTAGGCCGTACTGGCGAATCTGGTCGGCATTGAGTCTCCAGCGATGATGCTTCTGCTGGACTAGTTGGTACCACTTGCCAGCGAAGTAGGTGGCAAGGCGTAGCTCGTTGCGCGGGATGGATGGCTCCTTGTCTTTATCGCGATGCCCATAGCCTACGCCTGCCACAACGACAGGGATTTTGGTGAGGTTTTTCTTGGAGCTATTCTCCCCGTAGCGTCTGGACAATGCCGTGAGAAGGCGTTTGTAGGAATCCTCGTCCAGAGCTGTCTCGGTGAAGACCAGGAAGTGGGGGGAAATACCCTGTTCTTTCTGGACCTTATCGAGCAGGTCAACGATGGCACCGATTTCGTTCCACTCCTTGGGCTTGTAGGTGAAGTACCCGACGCTCTCGAAGTAGTTGTTGTCAATCTCGAAATCGGTGGGGCTGATCGCGAACGGGTATGGCACATAGAGCACGTTGAGGGTGTTCTCGTCCAGGTTGGACCAAGGGAAGCTGCGCCACATCACCTCGGTCTCGCTGTTGTGGAAGGTGAGGTTGTGCGAGAGGTTGCGGAGCGTGAGCCCGACCTGAGGGGTGCGCATCTTCGGGAGAAGAACCCCGTGGAACTTGGGGCAGATCGACAGGGACCCGCGCAGTGTGAGGAGCAAGTTGGCTAGGGTGTCGAAGACGGTCGACTCTTGCGTGGAGCTGCGCGGTAGGCCTACCGAGCCCGCTGCAGCGTCTGCGAGCACGTTGAGCCCAATGAGCGCCTCGAAGAAGTGACGCACTGGAGACTCAGAGTCGATCTTCTTTCGCTTGGTATCTTGTTTGGCCAGCTTCGCGCTAAGGGCGAGGATGTTCTGGTCGGCCAGTGCGCCGTCCTCGTCGGCCAGGCGGCTGAGGTCATGGAGGAACAGCCGGATGAGATTCGGCGGGAGGCAGAAGGGGTGAGTTCGCTCTCCCACTGTAGCGGCACTGTCCTGGGCTTCCTTCCCTTTGTCCTCTTCGGCGATGCTCTCCATGCGGGTACGTAGCACACGCGGCAGCGGAGCAATCGCTCGGCGTCCGCAGCGGTCGCGGATGCGATAGTCAAGCACGTCGAAGAACCGCTGCATCAGTGACGGGTCCTGGGCTCCAGCTTCACCCTCGGTTTGAGACGATGAACAATCAAAGTGTGTCTGTCTCTTGGGGCCCTCAGGGTACGGCGGCAGCAGAAAGCCGCTCGCCGTCGCCCGCCACGCCTCCGCATGTGCCTCGACGCGAGGCTGCCAATCCAGGTTACGCCATAGGTCCATGCCTAGGTCATTGTCAGGCCCCACGACATGGCGATAGGTGCCTGTTCGTCCGAGCAAAATCGAGGTAAGGGCAAACAGGTCAGGCGGCCACCAGAGCAACTGCTCCAAGCGCCGTTCAAAGACGCTGTTGGGCGCAACCTTACCCGTATGTGGGTTGGGCTCGCTCCCTTCACGTTGCGCAACAGGCACAGGCAGTGGGGAGAGCAAAGGGTCTTTGTGGTCTCGGAACGAGAGCAAGAAGAAGTCAGCGACGAGCGTGCGCAGGCTTGTGGGGCGCGGAGCAAAGCTGCGCGGATGGAGCTTGGGTTGCGCTGAAGAAGCGGAGGCCATGAAGAGAAGAGGGAAGGCTAAGGAGGGGTCAAGCGTACGCCGTAAGCCTTCAGTTTTCCAAGTGTCTCCAAAGCCGGCACGTGGGCACCGGCTGACGGCTACATTGTGTCTCCCTGTGCTCAATTGCTCTCGTCTAGCTACTGCGTGCGCGCCGACCTCCACACCCACACGACCGCGTCCGACGGGCGGCTCTCTCCGCCCGGCCTCGTCGAGAAAGCCGCGCTGCGAGGCATCGAGCTGCTCTCGATCACCGACCACGACACGGTGGCGGCCTACCCGCTCGCGCGCATCGCGGCGCAGCAGCACGGCGTGACGCTGCTGCCTGGTGTGGAGCTCTCCGTGCAGGTCGGGCGGCGCGACATCCACCTACTCGCCTACGGCTTCGATCTCACGGATCCGGCCCTCGGTGCTGCTCTGGCCGAGTACCGCACAAAGCGCATCACGCGCGCCGAGACCATCGTCGAGCGGCTCGCAGGCCTGGGCGTGCGCATCCGCTTCGAGCGGGTCTGGTACCACGCCAAAGGGGGCGTCCTCGGTCGCCCACACATCGCCAAGGCGCTGCTCGAAGCGGGCCTCGTAGCGACGTTCGGCGAGGCCTTCGACCGCTACCTCGGCACCGAGGCCCCCGCCTACGTGGCCAAGACTGACCAGCCCGCCTCGGCGATGATGGCGCTCGTCCACGCGGCGGGCGGCGTGACGGTGCTCGCCCACCCCGGCATCAACCTCGACGAAGCCGTGGGGGCCGCCCTGGTCGCAGACGGACTCGATGGCGTCGAGGTGGTGCATCCGTCGCACAACCCGCTCGCCAAGCGGCGCTGGGCCGCGTTCGCCGCGCAACACGATCTCCTCACGACTGGCGGCTCGGACTACCACGGGTTCGGCACGTTCGAGGACGAGAACTTTGGGAGCTACACCCCGCCGTCTGCCTGGGTCGAGCGCCTCCTTGCTCGCGTCGCTCACCCGGAGGCCGCGTAGCCTTCCTGCAGGCTGTGCACA
>JBCCRG010000073.1:0-11067 GCA_039208155.1 Bacteroidota bacterium
CGACCATCCCGCCGCCGAGATAGCCTCGCTGGATGCCCATGCCCACAGCGTCCTCGAACGCCTCGCCGCGGCTGCCGACGGCCTCCCCGCCCCACCCAGCGTTCGTCGTCTCCGCTCGGACGATCTCGACCGCAGCGTGGCACGCTTCCGCGCGACACTGGGCACCAGCCCACACGCCGACGAGGCCACCGCGCAGTTCCGCACTGATCTCCAACAGGCCATCGTGTCTGAGAACGCTCGCCGCGATGGCCTCGATGCGGCCCGGCGCGGGGCGCACGCGCTGCAGGTCCGCCATCCGCAAACCTGTCTTGCCTTCACGCTCGACCGTTTGGCGGCTACCGACGCCGCGCTGCACGATCCCGGTACGAACAGCTTCCTCACGGTCCACCGGCAGACCGTCCGCCGCCACGTCGCAGGCGAGGACGGCACCGGCGGCGGCGGGCTCCCCTACCTCGTGACGAGCCAGCGCTTCCTGCTCCCGCTCTTTCCCGCGCTGGTCGCCTATGCCGACCTCGGCGTGGGTGCCACCGCCGACGACGCGGAGGGCTGGTGATGGATAGAGGTCGAGGGTCACAGGTCGAGGGTCGTAGGTCGGACGGCTGGACAAAAACGGAATGGCGCGCGCACTTCAAGGCGATCCGGGCGGCGCTCACCGACGCGGAGTATGCCACACACAGCACCGCGATCTGCGAGCGGCTTCGGGCGCTCCCCGAGGTGCAGGCGGCACGCACGGTGCATTGTTACTGGCCGCTAGTCGAGCGCCGCGAGGTCGATACGCGCCCCTTCGTCGCCGCGTGCGTGGCAGCGGAGCAGCGCGTCGTGCTCCCGGTCGTGGAAACGCTCGACGGAGCGCCGCGCATGGTCCACCGCGTCTACGAGGGCGAGGATCATCTCGTCGCCAACCGCTGGGGCCTCCACGAGCCGACAGGGCCTCTCATTCAGCCTGCCGACCTCGACGTGGTGATCGTCCCAGCATTCGGCGCGGACCGCCGTGGGCACCGCATCGGACACGGACGCGGCTTCTACGACGCCTTCCTCGCCGACACCGGTGCACTTCGCGTGTGCGTCGTCTACGATGCCTGCTTCATGGACCGCCTTCCAAACGAGCCCCACGACATCGTGGCAAACGTGCTCGTGACGGAACACCAAACCGTCAGTGTATAGCATCACTGTGCCCCCGGCAGGATTCGAACCTGCGACCTGCGGTTTAGGAAACCGACGCTCTATCCCCTGAGCTACGGGGGCTGCTGTCCAGGAAGATACCCCTACTGCTCGATGGACTCGGCGTCGAAGGAGGTCACGGCGAGCGTCTCGTCGGCGGTGTAGCGGATGCGGATGGGGTTGCAGCACACCTCGCAGTCCTCGATGTAGCTCTGCGCGCGGATCGTCGGATCGACGAGCATCGAGATCTCGGCGAGGCAGTAGGGGCAACCGAAAAAGACTTCCTCTTCCACGGGGGTCGGCGGAGCACAACAAAACAGACGGGCCGCTCTGTGACCGAGCGACCCGCCTGCGCGTTCCGACGTGCTGCGCTGCATAGCGCGGAGGCCTAGCGCGGGAGCAGCACCGTGTCGATGACGTGGATGACGCCGTTCGAGGCCGTGATGTCCGTCGCCACGAAGCGCGCGTTCTCGATGCCGACACCGACCGAGACGTCCTGGCCGTTGGCGGTCGTGAGGCTGCGGCGGGCCAGCACGTCCTCGCTCGTGAGGCGGCCGGGCACGACGTGGTAGGTCAGGATCGCCGTGAGCTGGTCGCGGTTCTGCGGCTTGAGCAGGTCGTCGAGCGCGCGGTGGCCGAGCTTGGCGAAGGCGTCGTCGGTGGGCGCGAAGACCGTGAACGGCCCGTCGCCCTGGAGCGTCTCGACGAGCCCAGCCGCTTGCACGGCCGCGACGAGCGTTTCGAAGTCGGCGTTGCCCGCAGCGATCTCGACGATGTCTTGCTCGTGCGCACCGGCACCAGGGGCCTGGGCCAGCGGCATGAAGAGCGCCGCGAGGAGGAGGACGGTGGACAGAAGGGCAGGCATGGGAAGAAAGGGAATAAGGGATTGGGAATCGGGGATGGGGACGCAGCCCTGGTCGCCCGAGCGTGTCCTTCCCACGAGTGATCGACGCGCCACGATGCGCCCCCAGCGACGAGCGGCAGCCCCGCACGACGAGCGGGATCTGCATACGATGAGTCAATGAAGCCAAGCGCCGAGGACACAAACACAGGCCTGCTCTCCCCCGACTGTCTCACCTTACCAGACTCAGCGCTACATCGGTCAACCACCCCTTTCCCCTCCTGTCTAGGAGGGGAACTCCAAGCCCGACTCCAGAATCAATCTGAACCGCCTCTTTCGACTGGTCACGGCAACTTAGGGGAGACTTGCCTCTCGCAAACCAACAGCCACAGGCGGCGTAGCCGCCGTACCACCCACCCAAAACCTGCTCTACCGCAGCTTGCCGAGGCGCGCTTCGAGGCGGTCCCAGTAGCGACGGCTCAGCCGAAGCGTGGTGTCGTCGTGGAGGCGCACGCGGTAGTCGCCATGGTCGCTCGGGCGCAGCGCGACCACCCGCGCGAGGTTGACGAGCGTCGAGCGGTGGATGCGCACGAAGCCGTGCGGGTCGAGCTGGCGCTCCAGCGCGGCCATCGTCTCGCGGATGAGGTGGCGGCGCTCGCCCGCGTGCAGCACCATGTAGTCGCCCGCCGCCTCCACCCAGTCGATGGCGGTGATCTCCACGAAGACGATCTGCCCGCCGCTGCGCACCATAATCCGATCCGGGACGGAGGAGGCAGGCACGGACGGCGCGGGTGCCGACGCTGCGGGCGACGCCGCAGCCTGGCGCTCCCGCACGCGGGCGCAGGCCCGCTCAAAGGACGCGTAGAAGCGCGCGTCGTCGTAGGGCTTCAGGAGGTAGTCGAGCGCCCGTGCCTCGAAGGCCCGCAGCGCGTACTGGTCGTAGGCCGTCGTGAAGACCGTCACGGGCATCCGCTCGGGGCCGATGGCGTCCACGACCGCGAAGCCGTCGCCCTCGGGCATCTGGACGTCGAGGAAGACGAGGTCGGGGCGATGCGTGCGGATCGCCTGGATGGCCTCGGCCCCCGAGGCGGCCTCCCAGCGCACGGCAGCGTCGGGACGGTCGCGCAGCAAGAGCCCCACCGTCTCGCGGGCCAGCCGCTCGTCATCGGCGACGAGGACACGCAGCGGAGCGGGGGCAGCAGGCATGGCGAGCGAGGTCAGGCGGGGATGGATCAGACGCGTGCGGGGCGCGGGGTCGGGCGGTCGGGCAGGTCAGCGCGGAGGTCGGCGCGGACGAAGGGCAGCGTGAGCGTCACGCAGAAGCCCTCGGCCGTGTCGATGGCCAGATCGGCGTCGGGGCCATAGAGCGCGTCGAGGCGGGCGCGCACGTTGCCCAGCCCGACGCCCTCGCGGACAGCCGCGTCCCGATCTCGTCCGTCGCTGCTGAGCCCCGGCCCGCTGTCGCACACGTCGAGGACGAGCTTCGCACGCGCACCGCTGCCCACCTTCCGCGCGCGGATCGAGACGGTGCCCTCGGCGGCGTGCGGCGCGATGCCATGCTGGATGGCGTTCTCGACGAGCGGCTGGAGGATCCACATCGGCACGCGTCCTGACGCCGCTGCCATGCTAACGTCGTGCTCGACGCGCAGCCGGTCGCCGAAGCGCACGGCCTCGATGTCGAGGTAGCGCTGGACGACGTCGAGTTCCTGGCGCAGCGGCACCTCCTGGCGGCCCTCCGTATCGAGCGCGAGGCGGAGCAAGTCGCCAAGGCGCGTCAGCATCGTGACGGCTTGGCGGTCCTCGCCCTTCCGTACCGTTGTGGCAACGGAGTGGAGCGTGTTGAAGAGGAAGTGCGGGTTGAGCTGCATCTTGAGCACGCGCAGCTCCGCCTCCGCGAGTTGCGCCGCGAGGCGACCGGCCTGGCGCTCGCGGGCATGCGCGAGCCGGGCATAGTCGAACGCCCACGTGCCGCCCACGACGACGGCGTAGGCGACGGCATTGACGGCGGCGCGCAGCGTGACGTGCGCCTCGAAGCCGTCGAGCGTCCACGTCTCCATGAGCCCGCCGAGTTGGAACGCCGCCATGCTGCCGAGCGCGTGGAGCACCATCGCTGCGGTGATTCCGAGCGCGTGGACCAGCACGGTGCGGAATCCACCCTCCGGCGTCGCCCAGCGGGCCAGCGCCACGACCAGGGGCGTCAGCGCCATCCAGAGCACCCACGTCGGCACCGTCGTCCAGAACGCGTGCGGCCAGTCCACGACGGCCCCGGCGAGCGCCTGCTGGAGGTAGGTCTGCCCCAGCGCCACCGCTGCCGGCACCATCCACGCGAGCCCGACGGCAACGACGACCCAGCCTCGGTCCGCCGGCGACAGGCGGGGCGGGCGCGCGGGTGGATCGGCGGGGCGAGAGGGCACGGCGTGGACGGCTCGGGGAAGGTGCAGGAGCCCATCGCAAGCCCAGCCGGCGCAGCGCGTTCCGGCGGCTGCGACGAGCGGCAGCGGCGCGCGGTGAGCGGCTAGTGCGGAGACACACTAAGTCTGGCGAGATCGGCGTCACAGCACATGTTTCGTAGTGCGTGTTACGTGTCGGACCGGAGTCAACACGCACTACGAAACACGCAACACGGCACAGCAAGCATCTCGGACGCCCTGCGATAAGACTAGGCGTCCAAGGTAGGTTGCACAGCGCCGTCCGGAACGTAGACGTAGCACCCGGCTTGCGAGGGGTGGTCCTCTACGAGCCAGCCGCCGGGAACGTTACGCAGCAGCCACAGGATGAGCGCGTCCCCACCTGCCGCGACGGTGTAGAAGACGCCGAAC
This sequence comes from Bacteroidota bacterium, assembly GCA_039208155.1. Taxonomy (GTDB): domain Bacteria; phylum Bacteroidota; class Rhodothermia; order Rhodothermales; family Rubricoccaceae; genus JBCBEX01. Next base: position 4,822 of record JBCCRG010000073.1, read on the forward strand.
ACGGCCCACGCGCCCCACCCCAGCGCCAGCCCGACGAGCGCGGGTAGGATGCCGAGGACGAGGCCAGGCGTCGCAGCGCCGATCCGGTAGGCGCGGGCCGACATAGGCACGTCGCAGTGGGCGTAGGGGGCGAGCGCCCTCCAGTTGAACCCGAACGAGATCGCTAACCACGGCAAGCCCGCGGCCTGCTTCCATGCCAGCCCGTGCAGGCCCTCGTGCACAACGATACCGAGGACGAGTCCGAGCACCCAGCGGCCGCTTTCGACCCACCAGTCGAACCCTGCTGTGAAATTGCCCCAGCCGTGGAGGCCGCCGTGCGCCGCCATCTGAATTGCGCCGACGGGCAGGATGAGGGCGAGCGCGTAGAGGTTGGCCTTGCCCATCGAGACGGAGCGGTCTTCACGGGTGCCAGACGGGGTGTGGGTAGACTCCATAGGAACGAAGCAGCGATGATCGGACGCGAAGCTACGCTGCAACCTGCGCTGCACGGCGACGTTGGGTCCGCCGTCGTGGACCGTTTGCTCGATATGGGCGGTTTGCGAGCCCTCCACGGCCTACGCCCTGATCCAGCCTTCCCGGTCCTCCGTCTCGTCGCCTCCTCGTCTCTCCGGCTCCACTCCATGCCTCGCCTCGTTGCCCTCCTGCTGCTCGTCCTCACTGCGCCGACGCTCATCGCACAGGAACCCGCCGAAGCTGGCGCAGCCGAGGCCCCGCTGATGCTGTGGTCGCTCGCCGACGCGGACAACACGGTGCACCTGCTCGGCTCGGTCCACTTTGCGCGGGCCGACTTCTTCCCGCTCGCCGCCCCGATCGAAGCCGCCTACGACAGCGCCGAGGTCGTCGTCTTCGAGATCGACCTCGCGGCAATGCAGGCCGAGGCGATGACGATGGTGCAGCGCGGGATGTTCGCCGACACGACCACGCTAGCGGATGTCGTGTCAGACAGCCTCTACGCGCAGGCGCTCGCCGCGACCCAGGCCGCTGGCCTCCCCGAACCCGCCGTGGCGAAGATGGAGCCATGGATGCTGTCGCTCACCCTCACGAGCCTCGACCTGATGCAGAAAGGCTATGGTACCGGCATCGACCAGCACTACTTCGAGCGCGCCGTCACCGACGAGAAGACGGTCGAGGCGCTGGAAACGGTCGCCTTCCAACTCGACCTCTTCGACACGATGCCGATGGACCAGCAGGTCGAGTTCCTGCAGGTCACGCTCGACGGCCGCGACGAGATAGAAGCCGTGATGGCCGGGATGATGGCCGCATGGACGGACGGCGACGCAGAAGCGCTGGACGCGTTCATGGACGAGAACTTCCAGGACGCGCCCGACCTCGAGGCGGCCCTGCTCACCGACCGCAACGCCGCCTGGGTCCCCCAGGTCGAGGCGCTTCTCGACGGCACCGAGGATGCGTTCGTGGTGGTCGGCGCAGGCCACCTCGTCGGCGACAACAGCGTGGTGGCGATGCTGCGCGCGGCCGGCTACACGGTCACGCGGCACACTGCGACGGAAGGCTGAGCCGGTGAACCGACGCACCTTTTTCCGACGCGCCGCGCAGGGCCTCGGCGGCCTCGCGCTCGCCGGTGGCCTTGCAGGTGGGTACATGCGCTTCGTGGAGCCGTTCTGGATTCAGCGCACGACGAAGACCGTCGCGCTGCCGCACCTGCGTGACCCCGTCCGTCTCTTCCACCTCTCCGATTTCCACGAGGAGGAGATTGGCTCCAACGCCGTCGCCCGTGCCGTTGACCTCGCGCTCGATGCGAATCCCGACCTGATCTGTCTCACGGGCGACTTCTTCTCCCGCAGCATCCTCGACCGGGACGCGTACGTCGCTCAACTCCGCCGCCTCCAGGACGCCGCCCCGACGTTCGCCATCGCAGGCAATCACGACGGCGGAGCTTGGGTCGCGCGGCGCGGCGGCCTCCCGACGCTCGGCCCCCTGCGGGCGCTGCTCGACGACGCGGGCGTCTCGTTCCTCCACAACCGCCGCACCGTCCTCGGCGCCCGCGACCAGCCGCTCGCGCTCGTCGGCGTCGGCGACCTCTGGGCCCGCGACATCGACCCGGTCGCATTCGACGGCCTCGCCTCTGACCTGCCCACAGTGCTGCTCTCGCACAATCCGGACTCGAAGACGACCCTCCGCGACTACCGGTGGGACCTCATGCTGTCTGGCCACACGCACGGCGGGCAACTCCGTATCCCCCTCACCGGCGGCACGCCCTTCGCGCCGGTGCGCGACCAGCGGTTCGTCGAGGGCCTGCACGCGTGGGACGGCAAGCAGCTGCATATCACGCGCGGCGTCGGGAGCCTTGGTCCCGCCCGCCTCAACTGCCGCCCTGAGGTGAGCGTCCTCGACCTCGTCCCTACCTGACCGGATTCAGGTTTCGCGTTGGATGCGCTCGCATGCCGCTTCGGTCGCCAGCCAATCGATTGCAAGGGGCTGTCGGAAAGCTTGGGCGAACCACCACGGTCGCTCTCGCTGCTCGCGCTTGAGGTGGGGCACGTCAATCGTCGCGCCTGGCGGACACCAGCCTGCCTCCACCGCATCGACGCGCTCCTGCATCTGCCTGAACAGCCCCGCATTGAACACCGCGAGAGCTTCGACGAAGTCGCTGACTGTGATCTCGCAGCAGCCATGCTGCGCCGTCCACGCCGGGATGCCCTGGACCAGCTTGTCTCGGTTGTCCCATTGGATGACGACCGCCTCATCGTGGGACCATATCCAGATGTCTGCATTGGGGTTGAGGTAACCCGACCGAAGACGCCTCAACGAGATCCAGTCCATCGCCAAGTCGGACACCTCCCACGTTTCTTCCGTGTCAGGTTGAACCCCTGACCAGTCGACGCACCGCTCTATCCACCCATTCGGATTGGCCATAATCGCGATCAGCCGATCCGGCGAGGGCCGCAATGCTGGAGCCAGCACTTCGATCAGGTCCTCCCAGAGCCGAACCACGTGGTAATCCACGTAAGGGCCAGAGTAGGCTTCAGGATATGCGGTGGCCCCGTGTGCTTTGGCCTCGGGTGCGTAGTCGAACAGCTTCACCTCGCCCAGGTCGATACGGTAGTACCCGTCCGTGAGCCCGAACCAGTGGAGCACTTGATCCGGTGGTGTCCCCCAGGGCATCACTTCGTCCAGTGGCTTGAGCGCAAAGTCGATCCTCATCCGCGCAGCGCCCGCTTCAGTGCAAGGAGCAGGCCGATGTGGATGCCCTCGTGGACGTTGTTGAAGTGGAGCGCTGTCTCGAACGAGTCCATCACGATGCCGGTCGAGGTGGGATACGTCTCGTAGGCGGCGAAGCGCCCAGCCACGTGGTCTTCGGCGAGGCGCTCGGGCAACTCCGTGAGGAGGGTGCGGACATGGGCCTCGTCGGGCTCCCAGCCGTCGGGCCAGTCGTGGGGGCTCGTGCCCTTGCGGCAGCGCGCCACGAGGTCGTCATCTACGAGCAGCGGCAGCCCGGACAGACCGTAGTGCAGGAGCTGCTGCGTCACGGCGAGGTGCGCGAGGTGCCATAGCGCGTGGTTGTTCCAGCCCGGCGGGATGGTGCGGAGGTCGTTGGGCGAGAGGTCGTCCACGATGCGCAGCGCGAAGCCGCGCGTCTCGGCGAGCAGGCGGATGGCAGGATGGGGCATGTCGGCTGTCGGCTGTCGGCTGTCGGCTGTCGGCTGTCGGCTGTCGGCTGTCGGCTGTCGGCTGTCGGCTGTCGGCGAAAAAGCAAACCGCAGTAGGTCGCCGCGTCAAGCAAATTCGCTAGCCGTCTTCTCCCGGGCCCTCAAATCAAATCATCGAGCGCGGTGGGGCCGTCGGGGCGGACGAGCGCGAGGATGGCGTCGTGCGGGAGGATGAGGTACTGCGCGCCGTCGTACTCCAACTCGACGGCTTTCTCCTGGAGAAAGAGCGCGAGGTCGCCGGGCTCGGCTTGGAGCGGGAGGTAGCGCACGGCGGGCCGCTCGGGGGCCCACGGCTCGGCGTCGGAGAACTCCGGGTTCGCCATCATGTGGCCCGGCCCCGTCTTGATGACGCGCCCCGCCTGCACGCGCTGCTTGGCGCGGACGCTCGCCGGGAGGTAAAGCCCCGCCTGGGTCTGGCTATCGTCTTCTTCAAGGCGTACCAGCACGCGGTCACCGACGACGATCAGGGCGTTCAGGGGCATGGCGGGTCGTAGAGCACAAGTCAAGGGATAGGGCGGCCTTCCATAGCTCCGCGCGTGGGGGATTTGTTCCTGCCCGCGCATCGGGGCCACGCATCGGGGCCCCGAGCCACTCTTCACAGAGCTTGTCGTAACAATTGCCCGATCCATCCGTCACGCACTCCGTGCGCGGGATTCCACCTGCGACGTTTTTCGAGCCCTCACTTCCGCATCCTATGCGACCCTATTCCCTGAGACCCGGTCTCTCCGTGCTGCTGGCGCTGCCGCTCCTGCTCGGCCTCGCCGCCTGCACCTCCCCGTCTGAGAACACCGGCGCCTTCGCGCTCACGACGCGCGGTGCCCTCGACCTCCTCCCCGCCGACGCCCGCGTGGTCGGCCATCTCAATCTCGCCGAAGCGCGTGACTCCGACGCCATCGGCCCACTCTACGACGCCGGGTTCAACCTCGAAACGATGACCGGCGAAGGCGCGGCCCGCATCGAAGACTTCGTCGCGCAGACCGGCTTCGACCTCTTCGACGACATCGAGCGGCTCTACGTCGCGGGTGATCCCGAAAACGCCCGCTTCGTGGCGCTGATGTACGCCGAGTACGACCCCATCCGCATCGACGCCTACCTCCAGGAGCAGGCCGACGTGGACGCCGAGCGGACGCTCTACCGCGAGACGCCCGTCTTCGTCTCGACCGACTCCAACGGCGAGACCTTCTCCTTCGCGCTCGCCAACGACCAGCTGATGATCGCGGGGACCGGCAGCGAGGTGCGGTCCGTCCTCGACCGCATGGCCGACGGCGGCTCCAGCCTGAGCGACAACACGTCGATGATGGCGCTCCTCAACAACGCCGCGCACCCCGACGACGCCTGGTTCGCCGTGCGGGACCTCACGCAGGAGGCCCAGCTGAGCGCCAACGATGACCTCTTCGACGTGAGCCGCTTCATGGAGCACGTCGTCCTCTCGGCGGGCTTCGGCGACGAGGGCCTCGACCTTGTGCTCTTCGGCCAGACCGCCGCCGAGACAAACCCCGGGGACGTGGCCGACCTGATGCGTGGCGCGATCTCGGGCATGCGCATGAGCGCCAAGGACGAGCCTGAGCTGATGCGCACGCTCGACCGCGTGAAGGTGCGCGAAGACCGCGACGCCGTCCGGCTGGAGGCGTTCGTGAGCGAGACGCTCCTCTCGCAGATGCGCAACGGGTAGGCGTCAACGCCATCGGCTGTCAGCCGTCGGCGCTCGGTTTCGCTCTGGCACCTCGTGCCAAGCACCGAGCACCGACGGCTGTCTGCGTTCTGGGGAGCGACGCATCACCACATCCAGACGCTGACAGCCGATAGCTGACGTCCTACGATGGTCGAAACTCTCACGCTCATGACCAGATCGGACTGTTAGCCTCTGCCGCGCAGCGTATGCTCTCGAAGGCAAGAGTACCTACTTCCCACTTCTCCCTTCGAACCTCTGACTTCCTGCGTAGCTTCTCGGCGCTTTTCCCCCTCCTTCCCCTGTCTCCGATGCCTGCGCTGCTCTCCCCCGATGCGGACCTCGCCACGCTGCCGCTGACGACCCTGCCCGCGATCCCGCGTCCCAGCCGCGTGCTCCTGACCACGCCCGAGCACTTCGAGGTGGCGTACGTCATCAACCCACATATGGCGGGTAACCTCGGCACGGTGGACCGCGAGCGCGCCCGTGCCCAGTGGGACGCCCTGCGGCTCGCCTACGCGCAGATCGGGATGGACGTGCATACGCTCGACGGCCAGCCGGGACTGCCGGACATGGTGTTCTGCGCCAACCAGGTGCTCCCCTACCAACTGCCCGACGGCACGCGCGGTGCCATCCTCAGCCGCATGCACGCGCCGCAGCGCAAGCCCGAGGTGAAGCACTACGCCGACTTCTTCCGCGAGCAGGGCTACGAGGTCCACGCCCTCGACCCGGACCTCCCCGGCGACTTCGAGGGCATGGGGGACGCGCTCTGGCACCCGGGCCGCTTCCTGCTGTGGGGCGGCTACGGCTACCGCACCGACCGCGCCGTCTACGAGCGCTTCGCGGCCAAGCTCGGCTTCCCGGTCCTCCCGCTGCGTCTCACCGACCCCGACTTTTACCACCTCGACA
>JBCCRG010000074.1:0-11037 GCA_039208155.1 Bacteroidota bacterium
CCACGCCCGAGGCGATCTCGAAGGACATCTGGCCAGGCGTGTGCCCGTGCGCGGCCTTGGACCTGACACCCGCTGCGAGCGCCGCACCGTCCTCGAAGGTCTGTAGCACCCCCGCGTCCAAGAGCGGCACCAGCACGCCCTGCGCCATCGCAACGCCCCGGTTGGCCTGCTCGTTGTCGCCGGGCTCGAAGCCGTCGAGAAACGCCTTCTCCGGCGCGGGGAAGTGGTAGGTGGCGTTCGCAAACGTCGGTGCGCCGTCGGTCACCATACCGCCGATATGGTCGCCGTGGAAGTGCGAGATCACAACCTTGTCGATGTCCCCAGGTGCCAGCCCTGCCGTGGCGAGCCCGGCGAGCAGTTGCCCGTTCTCGCTGCCGACGCCCGTGTCGATGAGCACGCGCTCGCCATCGACCTCCAGAAGCAGCACGTTCACCGGCGTAGCGGCGTTGTCCGTCGGGAGGTTGTGCGCAGCGAGCACGCTCTGGATCGCGCCCTCCTCGGCGTTCGTGGCGAACGCAGGCGGCGGGATGTTGAAGACCGTGTCGAGGACCACGTGCGCGGTGATGTCACCGATCTCAGCGCGGTAGTACGGTGTAGGCGTCGCGGCATGGTCGTCGGCCGTGCGCGGGGCGATGGGCCACGAGGTACCGGCGAGAACGGTGGGGGCGGCAGCGGTACCGAGGCCGAGGAAGCCGAGGCTGCGGAGGGCGTCGCGGCGGGAGAGGGGCGTAGGCATGCGAAGAGCGAGGTTGGATGAGCGAAGGGCGAAGAGAGGAGGTGCAAGGTAGGGCTCAGGCCCCATCCGATTCGACAGGGTCGGATTTGGTGTTGTCGGACTCAGCGTCGTCCGATTCGAGTACAGGATGGATCCCGACACCGGTGGCGGTCCACAGCGGGTAGTCGGTGTAGCCTTCGGGGCCGCCGCCGTAGTACGTGCGTGGGTCGGCCTTGGCCAGCGGCGCGTCGAGTCCGGCGGCCTGCGCGGCGAAGCGGAGTGCGAGGTCAGGATTGGCGATGAACGGGCGGCCGTAGGCGATCAGGTCGGCCTGGCCGTCCCGCACGGCGCGTTCGCCGTCGGCGCGGTCGAAGTCGCCGTTGGCGATCACGGTGCGCGGGAAGCGCTGGCGCGCGAGGCGGATGAAGTCGGGCTGGCTGTCCCGCGCTGTGCCCATATAGCGGTTGGGCCGCATCGCGTGGACGTAGGTGAGCCCGGCGTCGGCCATCCGCTCGACGGTGTAGCCGAACGTGGCGACGGGGTCGTCGTCCACGACGCCGTTTGCGCCCGTCCCGAACGAGAAGCGGACGCCCACCCGGTCGGCGTCCCACACGTCGAGGACCGCGGCGGTGACATCGAGCAGGAAGCGGACACGGTTGGGCACGGAGCCGCCGTAGGCGTCAGTGCGGTGGTTGGTGCCGCTCGCCAGGAATTGCTCGATGAGGTAGCCGTTGGCCGCGTGGATCTCGACGCCGTCGAAGCCCGCGCGCTTCGCATGCGCAGCACCCAGCCGGTAGGCCTCGGCCGTCTCCTCGATCTCGGCGATGGTGAGCGGGTGCGGTACCTCGTAGTCGGCCTTCGAGCCGTCCGGCAGCGGGACGCGTTTGCCTGCAATCGGGATGGGCGAGGGCGCGACGGGCAGCCGTCCACCGAGGAACGCCGAGTGCGACCGCCGCCCGACGTGCCACAACTGGAGCACGATCCGTCCGCCGACCGCGTGCACGAGGTCGGTGACCTGCCGCCACGCCGCGACCTGCGCGTCGTTGTGGATGCCGGGTGTGTCCGGATACCCAACCCCACGCGGCGTCACCTGCGTCGCCTCGGCGATGAGCAGGCCGGCCGAGGCGCGCTGGGCATAGTAGGTCGGCGTGAGGACGTTCGGGACGTGGTTCGGGTGGCGGCTGCGCGTGAGCGGGGCCATCACCAACCGGTTGGGCAGCGTGAGCGGGCCGAGGCGGTAGGGTGTGAGGAGCTTCATCGGGGCGAGAAGAGGGAGGAGGGGCGGCGGCTCAGGTCGTGGGACCGAGCCGGTCGAGCAGGTCCGCGATGCGGGTCGCGTCCGCGTCCGAGAGCGCCTGCGTGATGGCATCGAGACCCTCCACCTGCGCATCGATCTCGGCGAGCACGGCGCGGCCTGCCTGCGTCAGCTCCACCACGACGCGGCGGCGGTCGACATCGCTCGGGTGCTTGACGACGAACCCGCGTCCTTCGAGGCGTGCCACCAACCGCGACGTGTCCGAGCCTCGGTCGAGCATGCGTTCCCGGATGCACTTCGTGCTCAGCGAGACGCCGGGTGCCTGCCGCTCCTGACCCCGGAGGATGCGGAGCACGTTGAACTGCGGCTGCGTCAACCCATGTGGGGCCAAGAACGCGTCGAACTCCTCCTTCAGCCACGCCGCCGTGCGCAGCAAGGTGGCACGGAGGCGGTGGTGCGCGCTGGTGTAGCGGGCGGCGGAACGGGGTGGGGCAGCCATGGGCGAAGCATCGTGATTGGGGATGCCCGATGCGATCTGTCTGGCGTCGGACATCCCCAATCCTCTCTCCTCTGTCACGCGGTGATGGTCTCCGGCAGCGGCTTCGCTGAGGGGAAGTCGACCGGGATATCGGAGGCGTTGTGGAGGTAGTTCGAGAACGTCTTGATCGAGATGAGCGCGACGAGGTCCACGAAGTGCGCCTGCGTGTAGCCTACGTCGAAGAAGGCGTCGAGGAGCGCGGCGTCGGGACGGCCCTGCGTCTCCACGAAGGCGCGCGTGAGGCGGGTGAGCACGCCCAGCTTGGGAGCGTCGCCCAGGGTTGCATCATCAAGGGTGCCGGCGCGGAGGTCAAACGTCTGCGCTTCGGTGAAGCCGTTCATCTTCGCGAGCGCCGTGTGGGCGGCGAGGCAGTACGAGCAGCCGTTGACTTCGCTCGTGGCGAGGTAGATCGCCTGCACCTCGCGGTTGGAGAAGCGTGCCTTCTCAACGGCGTGCGCGAAGGCGAGGTTGGTCTGGAACGCCTCGGGCGAGGACGCCTCAAAGGCGTAGAGGTTGGGGATCATGCCGATCTGCTGCTGGATCTGCTCCAGGGTGGCGCGGGCCGCGTCGTCGGTGATCTGATCGAGGGTGGGGACGGAGAAAGTCGCCATGAGAGGAGGTGTATGGGATGGGAGGAAAGTAAGAGGAGCAACATCAAAGTTGCAACATCGTTCGTAGTGCTCTGACGTGTACGGCCTGGATGCTCTTACCACGGCTTCGAGAAAAAAAGCGAGCGGGTAGTCGATATCGGTCCGGATGCAGCCCAGGTACCTCCTCGAAGTGCATCCCGCGAAGGCCACCTCACCGAGTGCACGCTACCTGGCAGCCCTCGACCCGATAGCCATGAACAAAGCAACGCCCCCAGCCGTCGCGATGACAGCTGGGGGCGTCGAAGTCGGAAGGGCGATCCGGCCCAGGCTGGCTAGACTAGCGCAGGCGGAAGGTCACCGGCAGCGAGAACTGCACCTTCACCGGACGGCCGCGCTGCATGCCGGGGCGGAACCGGAGCTCGCGCACGCAGCGGAGTGCCTCTTCGTCAGCGCCGCCTCCGATGCCGCGCACGACCTGCGGGCTGTTCACGCTGCCGCGCTCGTCCACGACGAACTGCACGAACACGCGGCCTTCGATTCCGGCGCGCTTCGCCATCTCGGGGTAGTTGATGCAGCCCTGAAGCTCGGCCATGCCCTCGGCCTGGTTCGGGAGCAACTCCGGCTGCTGTTCCACGATGCGGAAGATCTCGGGCTCCTCGGGCTCGGGCTCCGGCTCGTCAGCCGCGGGCGGCGGCGGCGGCGGCGGCGGCGGTGCGTCGTTCAGGTCGAGGTCCATGTCGAGGTCGATCTCCTGGTCGTCCAGCAACTCCTCGTCCGGTACCTCGATGGGGGACGGCGGCTTGGGCGGCGGCGGCGGCGTCTCGATCTGCTGCGTCTGCTCGATTTCCTCGATCTCGATGCGCTCCATCTCCTGCTCCACGATCTCGAACGTGTTCTCGGCGCGGTAGGGCGTGATGAAGGCCAGGAGCACGAGCCCGAGCGAGAGCAGCATGCCGATCTGGACCATGATCGGGTACTGCCGCTTCAGGTCGGCTTTCGGGGCTTTGCGGAGGGCCATGGGGATACCTCGGGGCAGGTGAGCGGACGCCAGCGCGTCCGGGATCGTCATGTTCAGTATGGGAATGCAGGCCGACACGTTCCGCAAGGGGTGAGCGCGGAAAGAGCCAGCGCAAACCTACGGAGCAGCAACAGCCCGCACAAGAACGACACGCGGTGTGTGGGAAAGTTGCTCCCCCTAAACGCGCTGGGCGTCCCGGTGCGTGCGTGTGCGCCAGAGATAACCGGCCACGCCCAGCGCCATGCCTACGCCGTCCGCGAGCGCGTCGTAGGGGTCGGGCTCGCGCTCCCACGGCAGCATGCCCTGGTAGACTTCGGTGCCGATTCCGAACGCGATGCCCCCGGCGAGCACCCACGGCCACGCCTGACGCGGCACCGCACGCATCCAGAGTAGTCCGAGTACCGCAAACAGCCCCAGGTGCGCCAGTTTGTCGAGCGAGAGCAGTTGGGCTGGCAGGTCCTGGCCGGGGATCGAAAAGAGCACGAGGCAGAGGAGCGTCCAGGCGATAGCCAGAGATTTTGGATTTGAGATTGCCGATTTGCGATGTGAAGACATGGTCACAGATGTAAAATCCAAAATCGCATATCATCGATCAAAAATCGTGCATCACTTGCGGTAGCAGCTCGATCAGGTCGGACGCCTGCATGGAACGACCGTCTCGAGTCGCGGTGTAGCGGTCGGCGGCGGCGAGGCCGAGGTGGAGCGCGCAGACGGTGGCCTCCGCCGGCGCTGCTCCCTGCGCCAGGAGCCCGGCGATGCTGCCCGCGAGCACGTCCCCTGAGCCTGCTGTCGCGAGCGCGCTGTTGACGGAAGCGGCTACGAATGTCGCGTCGTCTGGCTGCCCGATGACGCTCGGTGCGCCCTTGAGCAGTAACACCGCGTTCCAGGTAGCCGCCCACTCCGGGACGATCCATGTCCGTCGGTTCAGATCGAGGTTGTCTGGGTTGCCGCCCGACCCGGCGACGAGGCGGCGGAACTCGCCGAGGTGCGGGGTGAGCACCAAGCGCGGCGTGTCGTAGCGATGGGCGATCTGCCAGACGTTAGCGTCGGTGTCAGCGAGTGCGTTCAGGCCGTCCGCGTCGAGGACGATGGGTGTGTCGGGGAAGTCGGTGGCGAGGGCATCGAGCAGACGATGGACGAGGCGCACCGTCTCTGCGTCGCGCCCCAGGCCGGGGCCGATGAGCACGGACTTCGCCTTCTCTGCCCGGTCGAGGATTGTGTCGAGTGCGGACTCCGCAATGCCGCCGCTCTCCGTCGTGGGCAGCCCAAGCGTGGCGATGACGGGAGCGTGCGCGTCGATGGCGCGCTGCGCATCCGGCGTGGTGGCGCAGACGACGTAGCCCGCCCCAATTTTTGCTGCCGCCTGCGCTGCGAGCACCGCTGCCCCCGTGTAGCCATTCGATCCCGCGACCACGAGGGCCATGCCGACCTCGTACTTGTGCGCTTCTTCCCCGCGTCCAGGTAATGCCGCGCTCACGAAGGCGTCGGTGGGGAGGTACGCGCACCCTGGCTTCTGCATCACTTCCCACTCGATATGTCTCGGGATGCTGATGTCCACGGTCACGACGTCGCCCGCGTTGAAGCGGCCATCGCCGAAGAGCAGCCCGACCTTAGGACGACCCATTGTGACGGTCAACTCAGGCAATACGCCTTCTTCGTCGATGGCTTCGCCCGTATCGCTGTTGATGCCTGTCGGCACGTCTACAGAGACCACCGGGTTGAGCGAATATGACTCCCAAACGAGCGAATGAATAGGCTCGCGCAACGCGTGTTGCTGACCAATGCCGAGCAAGGCATCTACCGTCAAGTCTGGATAGCTCCAGCCCTCAATCTGTTGTTCGAGAGTGGATGGGTCGAGTTCTTCGTCCACAGAAATGATCTGGAGCCAGAAGCTCCACTCTGGTGGAGCCTCGACCTCGGCCCAACGAGTGGCTTCCAACTCGGAAAGCCGACGCAGCAACCGCAGATTGTGCACGGTCTCTGGAGTGGCGTTCTCCTCCGTGGCATTGGTGACGACAAGCACTCGCGCTCGAAGTCCGTACAGCAGCCGCGCTATCGCCAAGCCGTCGCCGCCGTTGTTGCCCTTGCCTGCGAGGACGAGCACGTTCTTGTGCTTCATCGGCCCATAGCGCTCCACGATGGCGTGCACCGCGCCGCGTGCGGCCGTCTCCATGAGCGTAAAGCCGGGGATGCCGAAGTCCTCCATGGTCGCGCGGTCTGCCTCGCGCATCGCGGCAGTGGAGTAGACGGGCGTGCAGAGGTCGAGGTGGCGCATAGGTCGCGTGATCTGTCATCCTGAGCGAGCGTAGTGAGTCGAAGAGCTTGCCCTCGCGGAGGCGGGGGATCTATGTCCAGCGTTGTGCTCCGGAAGGGTCTGAACGCTGATACGGAGATCCTTCGGCTCCGGTCCTGCGGACCTGCGCTCAGGATGACGTAGGGGAGTAGGCAACGGCTAGCGCCACCCTCACACACCCTTACCCCCGTACGCTCTCGTCCCTACTTTCACACGTCCGCGCCTTCACACGTCCACACCTCCCCATGCCCCTCTGGACGCCGCCCGCCTCGTTCCTCGACCGCGCCCACCTCACACACTACCGCGCCTGGCTCGCCAACCGCCCGGGCCTAGGCGTGCCCGACGCCGCGCTGCAGCCTGATGCCGAGGGCTACGAGGCGCTCTGGCGCTGGTCCGTCGCCGACGTGGACCGCTTCTGGCAAAGCCTCTGGCGCTACTTCGACATCGTCGCGCACACGCCCGCGACGCGCATCCGCAGTGGCGGCCCGGAAGACGGTGGCGTTGGTCCTGACACGCGCTGGTTCGAGGGCGCGACGCTCAACTATGCCGAACACAGCTTTCGGCATCAGACCGGCGACCATCCGGCGCTGATGTTCCAGTCGGAGCGCGGCGCGGCGGCGGGGAGCGCGCCCGTCGAGGTGGCGTGGGACAACCTGGCGGCGGCCGTGGCGGCGTTCCAGGGCTTTTTGCGGAGCGAGGGTATCGGCCCCGGCGACCGGGTAGCGGCGTACCTCCCCAACGTGCCGCAGGCGGTCGTCGCCTTCCTTGCCACGGCGTCGCTCGGCGCGGTGTGGTCGTGCTGCTCGCCCGACTTCGGCGTGCGGACCGTCATCGACCGCTTCGCGCAGATCGAGCCCGCGCTGTTGATCGTCACGGACGGCTACACCTACGGCGGCACCCCGTACGACCGCACTGCCGAGGTCGCCGAACTCCGCGCCGCGCTGCCGAGCGTCCGGCAGACCGTCGTCCTCCCGTACCTCGACCTCGACGCACCCACGCCCCCCGACGCTGTGCGCTGGGGCGACGCCCTCGCCGCGCACCGCACCGACGCTCCGCCGACGTTCGAGCCCGTGCCGTTCGACCATCCGCTCTGGGTGCTCTACTCGTCGGGTACGACGGGCAAACCCAAGGCGATCACGCACAGCCACGGCGGCGCGCTGCTGGAGCACCTGAAGTACCTCGCCTTCCACAACGACACGCACCCCGGCGAGCGCTTCTTCTGGTTCACGACGACCGGCTGGATGATGTGGAACTTCCTCCAGGCGAGCCTGCTCGTCGGCGGCGTGCCCGTGCTCTACGACGGCAGCCCCGGCCACCCCGACCTCGGCGCGCTGTGGCGGCTCGCGGGCACGCTCCCGATCCACCACTTCGGCACGAGCGCGCCCTACCTCACGGCGTGCGTGAAGCAGGACCTCCGTCCCAGCGACCTCGCCGATCTCTCCGCGCTACGTTCGCTCGGCTCGACCGGCGCACCGCTCCCCGCGGAGGCATTCGACTGGGTCTACGACGCCGTTTCGCCTGACGTGTGGCTCTGCTCGATGTCAGGCGGGACCGATGTGTGCACGGCGTTCGTGGGTGGCTGCCCGGGCAAGCCCGTCCACCGAGGCCGCATCCAGGGCCGCGCGCTCGGCGTGGCGCTCGCCTCCTGGGGCGACGACGGCGAGCCGGTGACCGAGGGGCTGGGCGAGATGGTCATCGAAAAACCGATGCCATCCATGCCGGTCTTCTTCTGGGGCGACGCCGACGACGAGCGCTACCGGGCGGCCTACTTCGAGACGTATCCGGGCGTCTGGCGGCACGGCGACTTCATCGAGCTGTTCGACGACGGCAGCCTCGTCATCCACGGGCGCTCCGACGCGACGCTCAACCGCCGCGGCGTCCGCATCGGCACGGCCGAACTCTACGCGGTCCTCGACGGCCTCGACGTCCTCCGCGACAGCCTCGTGCTCAACCTTGAACGCCCCGACGGCACCGACGTGATGCCGCTCTTCGTCGTGATGGCCGAGGGCGAGGCGCTGACCGACGACCGCATCGCCGAGATCAAGGCGACGCTCCGTGCTGAGTGCTCCCCACGCCACGTGCCCGACGCGGTGATCGCCGTGCCCGACGTGCCCTACACGCTAAGCGGGAAGAAGATGGAGGTGCCCGTTAAGAAGCTGCTCCTCGGGCTAGACACCGGTGCTGCACTCAACAAGGACGCGACCCGCAACCCTGCCGCCGTCGAGCACTTCGCCGCGATGGCCGAGGCATTTTGGGCGGAATACCTCCTAAAACCCGACCTGTCATCCTGAGCGGAGGCTGAAAGCCGAAGTCGAAGGATCTAGGTCAGCCTCGAAGCCTTGTCCGTAGCTGGAACGCTGATACGGAGATCCCCCCCTCCGCTGACAGGGGTAGGTATTCACAGAGGGTGGTCTTCTTGTCATCCCGAGCAGAATGCGCGCAGCGCATGGAGTCGAGGGATCTACGTCGTATCTCCAGGTCAAGAAGAGGCTTGGATGCTGGCCCGGAGATTCTTTACTGCGTGAACCTGCGGTTTGACTCGCTACGCTCGCTCAGAATGACATCGTTTTTGTGAAAGCCTACCCTTACCAGCCCCCCTCCGCGAGGGCAAGCTCTTCGCTCCGCTCGCTCAGGATGACAAGAAAAAATCCCGCGATGGTGCGGAACTAGCTCAAAGACACCTGCATTGACACAGTGTCAACAAACGAACGTGTGTCGAAATGACCGCTCCATCCCTCACCGCTCAGCGCCGCGCCGAAGAGAAAGAGCAGCGCCGCCAGTCGATCCTCGACGCGGCCGCGGCCGTCGTGGCGCGCAAGGGCGTCGACGCGCTCACGATGGGCGATGTGGCCCGCGAGGCGCGGCTGAGCCGGGGGCTGGTCTACTTCTACTTCAAGGACAAGCTCGACCTCTTCGACGGCCTCGCGCACCGAGCCGTGGCAAGCCTCGCGGACCGGTTCCGCGCCGCTGCGAGCGCGCACACGACCGGCCTGAATCAGATCTACGCTATCGGCCGGGCCTACGTCCAGTTTTCCCATGAGTGCCCCGTGCTCTTCGAAGCCCTCGCCCGCTTCGAGACGCGCGAACTCGATCCGTCCGAGACCGACCTCCACGAAGCGGCCACGCTCGACCGGAGCCAGGACGTCATGCAAGTGATCGTGGAGTCCATCCTGCGCGGACAAGCCGATGGGTCGATCCGCCCTGGGCTGGACCCGATGAAGACCTCCATGACGCTCTGGGGCTTCACCCACGGCATGATCCAAGTCGGTGCTATGAAAGAAGCCATCCTGGAGCAGCAGTTCGGCTTCGACGCCGACGCGCTCCTCGACCATGCCTTCGAGACGATCAACCTCGCCCTCGCCCCTGACTGATCCCCTTTTTTGCCTATCTCGTTGACGTTTTGTCAGCAAACGACATGTCGAAAACACAAACCCTATTGCTCCTCCTCGGCGCCCTCTGGCTCGTGCCGGCGCTCCATGCCCAGGGCACTTCACCTGCCGCCCCACCCGACGCTCGCGCCGTCCTCGATGCCTACGTCGCCGAGGCGCTCGCGAGCAACCTCGCGCTTCAGCAGCAGGCGCTCGACCTCGACGCGGCCCGCCACGCGCTCGACGCGGCGCGGCGCAGCTTCTTCCCGACGCTCTCCGTCGAGGCGCGCTTTACCCGCGCGGGCGGCGGGCGCACCATCGATCTCCCGCTCGGCGACCTGCTCAACCCGGTCTACGGCACCCTCAACGACCTCCTCGCCGCGCAGGGGCAGGACCCAGCCTTCCCAACGATTGACAACGAGGAGGTGCTCTTTCTGCGCGAGCAGGAGCAGGAGACGCGGCTCCGCGTCGTGCAGCCGCTCTACCAGCCGCGCCTGAACGCCGCGGTGCGTCTCAATCGCCACCTCGTCGCGTCGCAGGAGGCGCAGGTGGCGGCGTATCGCCAGCAACTCGTGCGCGACGTGAAGGTGGCCTACTTCCAGTACCTCCAGGCCGAGCGCGCGACCGCCATCTTCGCCGCGGCGGACGACCTCGTGCGGGAAAACCTGCGGACGACGGAGCGGCTGCGGCGCAACGACCGCGTCCTCGCCGATGCTGTGCTGCGGGCGCAGGCCGAGATGTTCGCCGTCGAGCAGCAGCAGGCCGAGGCGGGTGCCGACCGCGACCGGGCGCGTTCGTACGTCAACTTCCTCCTCAACCGCCCGCTCGACACGCCGCTGGAGCGCATCGACGCCGACGCGCTGCCATTGCCGGACGCCGAGCCAGCGACGTGGGTGCAGACCGCCGCGCTCACCAACGCGGAAGGCATCAGCACGGCGAGCATGACGGACGACCCGGTGTTTGACGCCGCGCTAGCCGCGATGCAGGACGCTGCCGTGGCGCAGCGCCGCGAGCTCGACCAGCTCGATGCGGCCATCGAGGCGCAGCAGGCGGGTGTGGCGCTCACCCGCGCGAACTACCTCCCCAGCGTCGCGCTCGCCGTGGACGGTGGCATCCAGGGCGAGACGTATGGCTTCACGGGCGAGGCGCCGTTCTACCTCGCCTCGGTCGTCCTCTCGTGGAAGCTCTTCGACGCCGGGGCCGACCGCGCGCGCATCCGCGAGGCCCGCGCCGCCGCCGCGCGGACGGAGGTGCAGCGCG
>JBCCRG010000075.1:0-10950 GCA_039208155.1 Bacteroidota bacterium
CGCGCCGATTTCAAGGCGTGCTTCGGGACGGAGGACGTGTCCTAGCTCGCCTGGCCAGCGGCGACCACGCCGCGACGCGCCGCCTGGTCATCCAGCGCGAACGTCTCGTCCAGGGTCTCTTTTTCTCGATCTCAACCCCCATAAGCCATGACACGCTCGACCCATACCCTTGCTACCCTTCTGCTCTGCGCGTGCTTCGCGCTCATCCTCACGGCCTGCGACAGCGACGACGACGATGATCTTCCTGGGGGGCCCATCGGTGGCAACGCCGGGGTGACAGCGACCGTTGACGGAGCGGACTGGACGTCTGCCACGCTCGCGGCGGCGGGCCGCGACGAGACCGACACGAGCTTCGGCTTCGGTGGGTTCAGCGCAGACGGCAGCAGCATCACCATCTCCGTGCAGAGCCTCTCCACGGGGACCTATTCGACGACCGACGAGGTGTTCGTCGGCGTCTACTCGTCGTCGTCTACCGCCATCCCATTCTCGACGGTGCTCGGCGGGTCCGGTACCATCACCGTGACGAGCATCACCGCCGAGCGGGTGCGAGGCACGTTCTCGTTCACCGCCTCCAACGGTAGCGGGACCGTTTCCGTAACGAACGGCGAGTTCGACGTGACGTTCATTGACTAGGGCTACCTCAGAGGAGGTCTGACGGGTTTACTCGGACGTGGTGCGTATTTCGTGTTGGCTTCGATCCGATACGGAATACGCAACACGCACCACATGCTGTGACGCCGAGCCCGCCAGACCTGGCACGAAACAGCACTAGCTGCTCTGTCGGCTCAGAAAGGCCCCGACGAGCGCGATGCCCGCGGTGTAGAGCGCCGAGCCGAGCCAGAGGCCCGTCACGAGGAAGAGCGTCCGCGTCTCCTGCGTGAGCGCGAGCACGAAGATCACGATCACGTTGTGCACCAGCGCCACCGTCAGCGCCGAGAGCGCGGTCTGCGCAGGGCTCGCCCGTAGCAACTCGTTCTCCTCCGTGCGGAACTGGCCGACGACGAACCCCATCAGCGTCTTCGCGAACGCCTGCAGCCCGAGGAGGCTCGGGTTCACGAGCAGGTCGGCGAGGAGGCCGAACCCGAAGCCTGCCAGCGCGCCCTGCACGCGCCCGTACCGCAGTGCCACCACCGTCACGAACAGCAGCACCGCGTCCGGCGTGACGCCGTAGATCGGAAGGCGGCTCAGGAGGAACCACTGGAGCGCCACCACACCGAAGCCGGTCAAGACCAGACGGAGCAACGACGGCATCGGGCGTAGAGCGAGGTGGGTGGGGCTGCGCCCGAGAAACTACGCCGGGCCACCCATGCTCGGGACCGGTGCGCGCGGGCGAGGCTAGCCCTGGGCGAGGTCGCCGCCCACGAGTGCTGCCACGATCTGGTCGATGGCGTCGGTGATGCGTCCGGACCGCGCGGTGTAGTGGTTGGCGAGGACGCTGAACGCGTACGGCGTGCCGTCCGCGCCGGTGGCGTAGCCCGAGAGGGTGCGGACGTACTGCAGCGAGCCCGTCTTCGCCGCCACGGGGAGGCCTTCAAGCCGCGTCGAGAGGGTGGTGAAGGGCTGACCGCCGCCGGGCAGCGAGGCGCGGTAGAGGGCGGCGTGCTCGTGCCCGGCCATCGCGGCGAGGAGGCGGCCGAACGTGGCCGGTGTGGCGAGGTCCTTGCGTGAGAGCCCGGAGCCATCGCGCACCGAGAGGCCGGTCGTGGCGATGCCCTGGCGGCTCAGGAAACCGAGCACGGCGCTGCGGCCGCCTGCGAGGGTGCCCTGCGCCGAGAGCGCGCGGAAGACGTGCTCAGCGTAGAGGTTGTCGCTGCGCTCGTTGATCTCGGTCACCATCCACGAGAGCGGCGGTGAGCGGTGCACGAAGAGCGGATCGCCGGTCAGGCGCGGCGGCGCGGTCAGGTCGGCCGCGTCCACCAGCGTCACGTCCACGTCGATGCCGACGGCTTCGAGGCGGTCCACGAAGTGATGGAGCGTGTAGTGCGTCGGGTTCTCGATGGGGACGCTCGCCTCACCGGAAAAACGATAGGACACCGAGCCCGTTGCGTCGAACGTGTTGGTGCCGAGGCGGCGCTGGATACGCAGCGGGCTGTAGCCCCGCCGTCGCCCGTGCGTGCCGACGGTGTTATCGAGCCGCACGAAGCCCTCCGGCGCGGCGCTCACACGAGCGGCGCGTCCCGCGCGGGTGCCCTCCACGCGGATGCGCACGAGGTTGTCGGCGTAGCTGAGCCCGCCCGAGGCTGGGGCCCACGGCTGGCTGTCGATGTGGTTGAGGTCCCACCCCGGTGCGTAGGCGTCGCGCGCCTCGAAGACACGCCCGTCGCCTACGAGGCGACCTCGCAGCGCCGTCACGCCCGCGTCGGCCAGGCCCCGTGCCCATGCGCCGAGCGGGTCGGCCCAGACGGTGTCGGCCACACGGCGGCTGCCAAACGTCGGGTCGCCCGAGCCGGTGAGGATGAAGTCGCCGTCGAGCGTGTCGCCCACCGTCGTGCCATCGAAGTGGAGCGTCGTCGTGAAGCGGAAGTCGGGCCCGAGCACGTCGAGCGCGGCGGCCGACGTGAGCAGCTTCTGGTTCGACGCCGGGATGAAATTGAGGTCGGCGTTGCGCTGGAAGACGACCCGTCCCGAGGCGAGGTCCTGCACGTAGATCCCCCAGAACGCGGCGGGCAACTCCGGGTCCGCCAGCACGGCCTCGATGGCCTGGGCGGCCGACGCCTGCGCCGTCGTGAGCGAGATGACATCCTGGCTAGGCTGGGGCGCCTCGGTGGCCGTGCCCCCGATGGTGGGGGCCTCGATGGCGGGGGCGCTGCCGAGGAGGGCGGCGAGACAGACGAGCGGGAGCAGCAGCCGGGCGAGGACGGGCATGGGAGACGGGCGCGGTGCAGGTAGAGGGGACCGCAAGCTACGATGCTTGCGGGCCAGGACCTATCGACGCGCGCCACACGAGACGGGTGCCCGCGCGCGTTCTTTTGCCCTGCCACGACGCCGGTCGCTATCTCATCTCCACGCAGCGCTTATCGAAAACGCACAGGCGCACGGGAGTGGCACGAGCCACGCGTGGTATTTTCCCGACCTGTTTCATCCTCCTGCCTCCATCCATGGCCAAGCGTTCGTCGCGCACGTCCAAGTCCCGCCGCACGAAACCTCGATCTACGGCGTCCTCGACCGAAGCGCCCACCCGGCGCGCGGGTCGGCGCGGCGCTCGCGGCAAGGCCCGGCTGGCGTTCAGCCGCCAGAACTACCTCCTCCTCGGCCTCGGCCTCGCGCTCATCGTCGCGGGCTATGCCATCATGCTGATGGACAACGCCACGAGCGATGACCCGGTCAACAGCCCGCTCTCGCTCTACCTCGCGCCGCTCCTGCTGCTGGCGGGCTACGTCGAGATCGTCTACGCGATCCTCTGGCGCCCCCGCGCCGCGCCGCAGGCTGAAGCGGCTGTGTAGTGTGACACAAGGGCTGAGTAGAGTTGCAAGGCAACGCGGGCACTCATCCGGCACGTTGAGCCGCCCTATCGAGGTAGAACGCCGCGCAATCGTATCAAAACAGCCAGGAGGAGCATCTACTGGATACTCCTCCTGGTCTGAGAGTTGCAGATGGACTTAGATCCATTACCAATCCGATGTGCCCTCGGAGGTTAGTACGATCGGAATGGTGCAGTGGTCCGAACCGGTTCCGTTTCCGCCGTTCGAGACGGGAATGGCAAAGTCGAGGTCCACGTAGAACCATTCCTTGAAGGAGGCAAGGCTGCTGAGGTCTAGTGAGAAATACCCTGGGCTGGCCAAGCTAACAGAAGTGCCACCGTAGGAGTAGTCAACATCCCCAGTCTCATACACGAAGACGGTGGCCACCACGGCGCCTGACGACCTCCTGACCTCCATCAGAGCGCCAGCGTCCGCACACGAGAAGCTGGCTGTGGAGAAGTCAAAGGCTAGAGACCCGAGTGACCGAATGAGGGGGGAGTCGGCACTTCCCAAGTCCGGTCTGTACTGACCTGCTATTCTAGAGATGGTCTGGGTCGTAAGCGTCAAGGCGCTTGTGCTTGAGGAGGCCAACGGAGCGGTGGCGCCAGCCGAGTCGGCGTCAAGGGCATCGGTTGGATTTGCGGAGTCACATCCCAGAGTGAAACACGCCAACACGATTGAGAGAAGACCAACTAGGTATTTCATGATGGATTAAGGCTGTGTGTACGATGCGGCTGAGTCTAGACTGTGCTATTAAGCCTAGGCTGTACTACAAGGATACAGGATAGCCTACATATTTCCTACACAGGGTGAAATAAGTGCACCATAGCTAACGCGGTGTGCACGTTGCTGAGGTGCCAAAATGGGCTAGAAACGTCGATTTGGGTCATCCCTGACCTGATCGGAGGTCTATTCGGTGGCCCGAGGACACGTCCAGAGGCCGGTCGCTCGCCGCTTTGTGCCACAGACGCCTCAGATACGCCAATTCGACGGTAGAAACCTGCGCATCGGGTTAGCTAATAGCGTAGGTACGGTCCCCGCTGCGCCTCGAACGCTGTGACCTCATCCGCCCATGTGGCTATGATGGTGTCGGGCTTGGTGCCTGACGTGAGCATCCTCCGAAGCTGATCCGTACCCGCGAGCTTGGCGAGCCAACCGCGCTTGAAGAACCGGGCACGCTCGGCGGCAGGCATCTGGGCGTAGAACGCAGCGAGTACATGCACACCGACGGCGACGGGTCGAACTGTCGCACCGTCGGTCACGGTAAGCCGCACGCCCTCGATCAGGTTGCCCTCGTGCTTCGGATTCACAGCGCGACCAGGTAAGTCCATCGGCACGAAGGTAGTCGCCTCGACATGGACGCCGAGGTGGTTGTACACGTCCAGAGTGTCAACGAGTGCCTTCTCATCGACCCCAGGCGCGCCGACGAGGAGGAACGGCGCGTCTGTGCCGCGTCCCTCGCTGGCCGTCGTGCCCTCAAACAAACAGGTGCCGGGGTAGACGACCGCCGTTTCGAGGTCGGGGATGTTCGGCGACGTCGGGACAAACGGTAGCCCAGCGGGCCAGCCGACCGCGACGGGGTCGTTGTCGGGGCTCTCGGGGTCGTAGCCCTGCATATCGATGATGCGCAGGTCGAGGCTGTCGAGGCCGGGCAGCCAGCGCTCGCCCTGGATCATCGCCGCGAGTTCGCCCACGGTGAGGCCGTGCTGGATCGGGATCGGAAAGGCCCCGACGAACGAGTCATATTCGGGCTCGCGGAGGAAGCCATCGGCACGGCGGCCGAGCGGGTTGGGCCGGTCGAGGACGACGAACGGGAGGCCCGCCTCGGCCGCAGCTTGCATCGACGCGCCCATCGTGGAGATGTAGGTGTAGAACCGCGCGCCGATGTCCTGAATGTCGAACACGAGTACGTCGAGATCCGTGAGGGCGTCGACGGGCGGGCGCTTGGTGCTGCCGTAGAGGCTGACGATGGGCACCCCCGTCGCGGCGTCGCGCCCATCGGCGACGGCAGCCCCGGCCTCGGCTGTCCCGCGCAGCCCGTGCTCCGGCCCGAAGAGGGCCGCCAGTGTCACGTTGTCCGCGTCGTGCAGCCGGTCAATGAGATGCTCCGGCCCGGCGTCGGTGGTGTCGACGATGGCGGTGTGGTTCGTCACGAGCCCCACGCGCATGCCGTCGAGCGCAGCGAAGGTGTCGTCTACGAGCACCTGGGCGCCGGTCTTGAAGGTCGTAGGTCGTGGGTCGTGGGTCTTGGGTTCGTCTGCCACGGGCTCCTGCGCGCAGGCAGGGAGAGCGAGAAGGAACAGGAAGAAGCAGACGACCCAAGCTCCCCCCGCTCTGCTCCCCGTGAAGGGTCGCAAAGCTGTCCCCCTCACACGTGAGGGGGACAGTTCGAAGAGCGGAGCGTCGTCAGACGCGGAGCCGATGAGAACGGGGGGAGCCGTCATGGCACAAAGCTGAGAACGCTTCATCAGTACGAGATCCGCGCGGTGTAGCGGACGGTCACCGTCTCGTCGGGGCCGACCTCCAGCGGGAACTCCACCGTGCGCGCGTCGAGCTTCGTGTGCTCGTGACTCGCCTGCGTGATCTCCCAGTCGGCGAAGAGACGCTCGACCACGGCCACATCGGCGGCGGTCTCCTTGCGGTTGCGGACCTCCACCTCGACGGTCACCTCGCGGACGCGGTCCGAGATGCGGCGCTCGTTGACCTGCCGCCGCGTGCCGACCACGTCGAAGGCGTCGCCGATGTAGAGCCGCACCAACTCATTCCGTGGCGTGTGGTCGATCAGGTCCTCGCCGACGAACTGGAGCGCGCCGGTGCGGTCGGCCTTGTAGACGCGCACCTTGCCCTTCGGCAGCGGCATGCCCATGCTGTTGGCCTCGCTGTTCTCCATCTCTAGGACGATGGCCGCGCTCATCTCGTTCGTAGCCCCGCCCGCGCCGGGGCGGCGGGTGGAGTACGACGGGAAGTAGGTGCCCGAGCCGTCGAAGACGAGCCGCCGTCGGACGCCGACCTCCGAGGCGGAGAGGAGCGTCATCTGCTTCGTCTCGCGCTCGGCGAGCGTCGTCGTGCCGTCGAGCGTGTAGAGGTAGTACTCGAAGAACGCCTCTTCCTCGAACGCAGGCGCAGCGTCCGCCATCGCCATAGCGACCTCCATCCGGCCGCCGCGAAGGTTCATTTGCTCCTGCACGCGGCGCACGTCGCCCGCCATGAGCTGCAGGCGCGCGTCGCGGTAGGTCGCGCCGCTCTGGTTGTCGAGGGTCACCCAGCCGGTGACGTCTACCTCGGTCTCGGCCTCGTTCACGACGGCCACGTAGTCGGCCTTCCAACTGATGCCGTCGGTCATGTACGACACCTCGGCGCGGTGCTCGCCTGCCCGGCCTGCGTTCAGCAGCCACAGCAGTGAGGGGCGGCTGAGCAGCCCCGTCGGCAACGATGTTAACTCGATGGTGCCCTCGGGATTGACGAGCACGCGCCCGTCGTCGAGCTGCACGATGCGGCCCTGGTCGGGGACGCTCAGGAGCACGCCCGACTCGGTCACCGTCTGCCCGCCGTCGAGCTGCCGGATGAGCCGGATCGGCTGGCCGACGGCCGCATCGAGGACCGAGCGGGCGCCGATGAGGTCGTACTGGTAGTTCTGCTCGCGCACGACGAGGCTGTTCGGCGCGGTGAGCGACTTCAGCGAGATGCTCGTCGGGTCGATCCGTGCGGCCACGCCCTCGAAGCGGACGCGGTTCATGCCGTTCGCGAGCGTGATCGGCCGCACCTCGCGCACGACCGCGAAGTTCTGGTTGTAGACCGTCAGCGCGACGCCGTCTTGGCTCTCGGGCTGCGAGACGACGGACGGCTGGGCATCAACGGGCTGGACAGCGAGCATGACGAGGAGGGCCAGGAGGGCAACGGCGAAGAGGCGCATGCGATCAGGTCGGATGGTGACGAGGCAAGATAGGCGGGCGACAAGGTCGGGCGACGCCGACGAGTCGCGCCACCACCCAACGGCCCAATCGGACGGTTGCGTG
Source organism: Bacteroidota bacterium (assembly GCA_039208155.1). Lineage (GTDB taxonomy): Bacteria > Bacteroidota > Rhodothermia > Rhodothermales > Rubricoccaceae > JBCBEX01. Next base: position 7,478 of record JBCCRG010000075.1, read on the forward strand.
CCCTTGGGGCAGGACGGCTGTCCTGCCGTCGTAGGTTCGCCTACGAGTTCTCCCCCTGGACAGAGCCTGTCCCCGCGAAAGCGGGGAGGGAGACAGAGGGGGTTGTCGTGTCGAGCAGTCCGCTGAATCTGTGGTGCGACCTTCGACCACCCCCAGCCCCTCCTGTCCAGGAGGGGAGCTTGCTCTGCATCAAGATCATCTCCCCCATGAAACCCCTCGCAGCCCGCACCGACGCGCTCCGCCAGAGCGACATCCGCGCCGTCACCGCCGCTGTCCGCCGCACGGGCGGCCTCAACCTCGGGCAGGGCATCTGCGACCTGCCGACGCCCGACCCGATCAAGACGGGCGCCATCGCGGCCATCGAAGACGACCAGTCGATCTACACCGCCTACAACGGCATCGCGCGGCTGCGGCAGGGCATCCTCGCCAAAGCGCAGCGCTTCAACGGCATCCCCGCCACCGACGACGGCGAGGTGATGGTCAGCGCCGGCTCGACGGGCGCGTTCGCCGCCACCGTCCTCGCCCTCTGCGATCCGGGCGACGAGGTCATCCTCTTCGAGCCGTTCTATGGCTACCATACGGGCATCCTGAAGCTCTTCGGCGTCACGCCCGTCGCCGTCCCGCTGCAGGCCCCCGACTGGGCCGTCGATTTCGATGCGCTCGCCGCTGCGATCACGCCGCGCACGAAGGCCGTCGTCGTCTGCACGCCCGCCAACCCGAGCGGCAAGGTGTGGACCGAGGCTGAACTGCAACAGATGCTCGCCCTCGCCGAAGCGCACGACCTCTGGCTCGTCACCGACGAGATCTACGAGTACATGACCTACGACGCCCACCGCCACGTCTCCATGGCGAGCCTGCCGGGGGCGTACGCGCAGACGGTCACGCTCTCGGGCTTCTCGAAGACGTTCAACATGACCGGGTGGCGCCTCGGGTATGCTGTCGCGCCGCGTCCCGTGATCGAAAAGATGGGCCTCGTCAACGACCTCGTCTACATCTGCGCGCCCGCGCCGCTCCAGCACGGCCTCGCCGCCGCGCTGCCGATGCCGGACGCGTACTACCAGCAGATGCTCGCCGACTACACGGCCAAACGCACGCTGCTATGCGAGGCGCTAGAGGCGTGCGGCTTCGAGGTCAACTGGCCGCAGGGGGCGTACTACGTCCTCGCTGGCACCCGCGCCCTCGCCGCGCGCCGCGCGGGCTTCGAAGACGACCACGCCGCGAGCCGCACGCTCATCGACGAGGCGGGCGTGGGGACCGTCGCAGGCCGCTCGTTCTTCGCCGACCCCGAGCGCGGGCGCTACCTGCTGCGGTTCTGCTACGCGAAGGAGATGCCGGTGCTGGAAGAAGCGTGCAACCGACTGCGGCGCGCCCTTGCTGAAGAGCGCGCTGTGCCGCTGTAGCCGAGACCGATCTGCACCTACTCCATGTAGAGCGCGATCTGATCGACCTCGATCTCGAACGGGCCGTCCTGGCCGTCGAAGATGTAGAGGCCCAGTGTCCGCACCGTGGCCGGGTCGAGTTGCCGGTCGTCGATGACCTCGCCGAAGCGCGTCGCGCGGAACGCGGAGAAGGGGAGCCGCACCGTCTGCCAGTCCTCCGACGCCTCCGTCTCGAACGACGCGCGGTAGGCGACGGGGAAGCCCCGGTCGCGCTCGCCGTTCTGCATGTCGAGCTCGTAGGTGCGGCCGTCAGCGCGGTAGCGGAGTTCGATGCCAGCGTAGCCCGCCATGTCGTAGTCAGACGGCGTGCGGGTAGACGAGAAGCCGCCGCCGGTGGTGTTCGTCGCGCCCGCGAAGACGAGCGTGCTCTCGGTGAACGTCGGGCCGCCGGTGGAGCGCCCGCCCATCACGTTGTCGTTGACGGCGATCCAGCGCTCGGCGAGGCCGTCTTCGGTAAAGTCGGTGAGCACCTTGGGGCTGTCCTGCGCAAGAGCGAAGGGCGTAGCGGCGAGAAGGGCGATAAAGAGAAGGGCGCGCATGGGAAGAAGGGATCGAGAGAGGAGAGAGAAAGGAAGGGCCCCGCCCCCCGTAAGCGGGGCGGGGCAGCGGGGTCACTCGGTGGGCGCAGCGAACTGGCCCGAGACCGAGGTGCCGTCGCCGAGATCGAGCGAGAACGTGCCGCTGATGAGGCCGTCCTCCACCGTCAACTCGACGCTGCCGCCCCGGGCCACGAGCGCCGAGCTACCACGTCCTGAGAGCGCACCGCTGTCGAACACGCCGACGAAGTCATACGGCGGCGTGAGGTTGCGGCCGAACTCGACGTTGTAGCTGCCGGAGGCGAGGACATCGCTGTCGCTGATGTAGCCGAGGATGAGTTCCTCGCCCGACTCAGCGGCAAGCTGGAAGACGGAGAACGTGTAGGTCGTCTCGTCCTCGGTGGCGATGGGGTAGCTCTCGAAGGTGCCGAGGAAGGCCTCTGCCGAGGCGCTCGCCTGTGCAGTGCCGGCGATTTGGAGGTTGCTATCCGAGGTCGCTACCGCAGCGGAGAAGGTGCCTGGAGCAGGCGGACCGACGGGTGCATCGGTGAGGCCCGGGTCGCTGCTGTCGCAGGCGGCCAAGCTGAAGGCAAGAAGGACCAGTAGGGCGCTGGAGGTCCAGGAGAAGCGTCGCATGGGTCGAAAAGGCTAGATGCCGAAGGGAATACGAGCGCGATGCATGATCATGTCGCACTCGGTATACCCGTACTCCTGGTCCAACAAGTACACGCCTCGTAGCCATGCGACAAGCGGCAGTCTCCTCGCGACGAGCGGCAGGCGTAGACGCGCTAGTGCTCCTTCAAAGGGTGTCTGACGGGTCTACTCGAATGTGTTGCGTATTGCGTGTTGCGTATTGGCCCCGATCCGATACGGAATACGCAACACGTAACACCTGGTGTGACGCCGAACCCGCCAGAATTGTGATGAAGGAGCACTAGTCTTGCGAGCGCATGCGCACGAGGGGAGTCGTCCCGCCGTCGGCCATGACGAGGTCGATCCGGTCGGGCTCGACGACCTCGTAGCGCGCCACCTCCCAGGCTTGGACGTGTCCGGTAGGCGTGTCCATCGCTATCGGATTCTCCGCAAACAGGAGGTAGTCACTGAGGACGCGAAAGGGTGTGGGGTCGCTGAAGCCCACGCGCAGGGTGCCGTCCTCGCTGAACACGAAGGCGAGGTCGATGGTAACGCCTGCGTTGTCGGTGACGTAGCCGATCCAGGTGCCGAAGAGCAGGGCAGGCGTCTCCGTCGGCTCCCCACGGCGGTAGGTCGTTGTGCCGTACGGGCTGCTCGTGACGAGGCGGTCGTTTGCCACGGTCACGTCCACCAGCGCGTCGCCGAGGCGAAGCTGCGTGCCCTTGCGTTCGTAGCGCGTGACGGTCGTCGCGGCCTGCAGCTTCTCCGAGAAGTCGTCCTCCCACACCGTCGTCTCCGTGAGCACCGAGTCCGACACGACGAGGTGGCGGTAGTAGATCGTCTGGGTGAGCGTCCGGCCGTCGCC
>JBCCRG010000076.1:0-10892 GCA_039208155.1 Bacteroidota bacterium
CAACACCGCTTGTGGCTGGATGAGCCGGGTGGACGCGCCGCGATACACAACGGGCGAGCCGCAGAAGCTGCACGCACCCGCGACCTCCGGATTGGGCAGCGCCGTCTCTGCGCCACAGTCGGAGCACTTCACGGCCGGGCGGTCCTCGGTGCCGAGCGACTCGCCCTGCGCTGCGAGCCAGCGCCGGGTGCGCTCGTAGTCGCGCTCCTCGTGCACGTCCACGGCGCCCTCCACGGGGGCCGCCTCAATCTGGTTCAGCGTCCCGCAGTAGGGGCACTGCAACGCGTCGGTGCCCGGCGCGAAGCGCAGTTCCGCGCCGCACGAGGTGCAAGGGAATTCGCGGTAGGACACAGGCTGCTGGCTGTCAGCCGTTAGCTATCGGCGAAGGGCTGGACTCACGACGCGGGCGGCGGAGGCGGTGGGAAGAGGCTGCGCAGCGCCTCGACCTGCCCGGCAGGCGTCCATGCACCGAGGCTAGGAGCCCACACGTGCGTCGCGGCAGTGAGCGCGCCGGTCGCGGCCTGCTGCTGCAATGCCGCCATGTCGAAGGGGCCCGTCGTCTGGCCATCCACGGCGACGTGAAACGTCGGCGCAGCGGGGGGCGGCGGAGGGGGCGGCTGTGCGGCGCCCTGCTGCCCGCCCATCTGATTGGCCATCTGCTGCGCCATCGCAAAGCCCATCCCCATGCCGATGCCCTCGGACGCACCGCCCCCGGGGTTCTCAGCCGCCTTGCCCATCGCCTGCGCAGCCTGGAACTGCGTATACGCGCCCAGATTGCCGATCACGCCCATGCTCGTCCGCTCGTCCAGCGCCTTCTCGACGGCCGGCGGCAGCGACACGTTCTCGACGAGCAGCGTGACGAGTTCGAGGCCGTACTGCCCAAAGTCGGGCGCGATCTTGTCGTGGAGAAAGTCGCCGAGTTCGGTCGTGTTGGCGGCGAGGTCGAGGACGGCCAGCTTGCTCTCCCCCAAGGCATCGGTGAAGCGCGACACGACGAGGTTGCGCAGCTGGTCCGTAATGCCGTCCGTACGGAAGCGCGCGTTTGTGCCGACGACCTCGCGCAGGAACTCGACCGGCTCGCCGACGCGCATGGCGTAGGTGCCAAACGCCCGCAGCCGCGTCGGGCCAAACTCGGGGTCGCGCAGCATGATCGGGTTCTTCGTTCCCCACTTGAGGTCGGTGAACTGCCGCGTCGAGACGAAGTAGACCTCGGCCTTGAACGGGCTCTCGAAGCCGTACTTCCACCCCTTCAGCGTCGAGAGGATGGGCATGTTCTGCGTCTCCAGCGTGACCGTGCCCGGCTCGTAGACGTCGGCGAGTTGGCCCTCGTTGACGAGGACGGCGATCTGCCCCTCGCGCACGACCAGCTTTGCGCCGTTCTTGATCTCGTTGTCGGCCCGCTCGAAGCGGTGCACGAGCGTGTCGTGGGAGTCATCGAGCCACTCGATGATGTCGATGAACTGGCCCGTCATTTTTTTCCAGAGCGACATGGCGCGCGGAGGCTGGTGAGGGAGAGCAATGTCCTACACTAGCACGCAGCGCAGCCGAACGCAAACGCGGATCACGGTTGACAGGATGAGGAGACCGCACGCCTGACGCCACACGCCTGACGAGGCGGCCTCCGACTCACCGACACGCCGAAGTACCAACGCTAGGCGTCGCCAGGCTTGGGCGTGTTCTCAGCGTCTTGGCTCGGCGTCGCCCCGCCACCGGTGTAGCCGGGCGGGTCACTGGCGGGGAAGGTTTCGAGCAACGCCTCGTCGACGTGGCTCGCGGTGTCGATGGTGGCGTCGATCTCTTCGGGCGTCTGTCGAGGTGGCTGGTTCGGAGCGTCGGCCATGGATCGGATGGGCTGATGTGCGATAGGGAGAACGATTCGACGAGCGACGCCCGGCACGGTTCGGTGTGCTCGTCACGTCAGGGATTCTCCGACACAAATTTCCGGAGCCTCCCCCGGCAACAAGTTGGACGTTTTGGATGTTTTACCTTCCCCCTTTCTCCCGTCCCACCCGTCTCATGCTTGCCTTCATCCTCTTCTTCGCCGCCGTGGTGGTTCCCGTCGTGCTCATCACCGGCCTGCTGCTGATCGCCATGCGCCCGCCCACGGGCAACGAGCCGCTGATCGTCCACTATGACCATGTGGCGCTGCCAGCCTACGCTGCGCCGACCTCGCCACCCGAAGAGGATCCGCACGTGCGCGTTCCGTCGTCGCTCATCGCGGGCACGACGTGGGATGTCCACCTGAACTGACCGGACGAGCCGCCTAGCTATCGCCGGGCTCGGGGACGTAGTGCCCCACGGTGAGCCGGTCCGCGCGGAACACCTGGGCGGCGACACGCTGCACGTCGGCAGCCGTCACGGCGGCAATGCGGTCCCGGTACGTCGCGTAGAGTGTCCAGTCGCCCACGGCGATGGCCTCGTTGAGTTGGCTCGCGATGGCGTAGGGCCCGTCGCGCCCGAAGGCGTCCTGAGCGACGGTCTGCCGCCGCGCCCGCTCTAACTCCGCATCGGTAAGCCCCTCCGCGGCGATCTCGGCAAGCAGGTCGCGCAGCGTCGACTCAACGGTCGCGTGGGTCGCGTCGGGGGCCAGGGCCCCGTAGACCATGAATAAGCCGGGGTCGCGGAGGCGCGGGAAGAAGGCGAAGGTAGAGGTGGTCAGCCCCTCGTCGGTGAGGCGGCGGTAGAGGCGGCTCGACTTGCCCGAGGTGAGCGCCGTCGCGAGCACGTCGAGGGCGTCGGCGTCGGCGTCGAGACCGGGAGGGGCTTTGTAGGCGCAGAGGACGGCCCCGAGCTGCCCGGCCTGGCGGATCACGAGGCGGCGCTCGCCGATCTGCGGCGGCTCGCGCGTAACCGCCTGCGGGGACACGAGCGGTTCCGCACCCGGAGCGCCATCGCCCGACGGCCCGGCCGGGATACTACCGAAGTGCTGGTGGACGAGCGCGAGCGCCTCGGCGCGGTCGAAGTCGCCGATCACGGAGACGGTCGCGTTCGAGGGCCAGTAGTACGTGTCGTAGAAGTGCCGCAGGTCCGCCGCCTCGACGGTCTCCACATCCGAGCGCCAGCCGATGGTCGGGTGCCCATAGGGGTGTGCCACGTAGGCGACGCTCCAGACCGCGTGGAGGAGTTTGCGCAGCGGCTCGTTCTCGCCACGATCGAGTTCGTTGAGCACCACGGTCCGCTCGCTCGCGAGGTCCTCGTCGCGCACGAGCGCCCCCCGCATCCGGTCCGCCTCGATCTCGACGGCGAGGCCGAGGTGCTCCTTCGGGAGCAGGGCGTAGTAGTTTGTGCGGTCGTACCACGTTGTCGCGTTGACCTGCGCACCGACGCGCTGGAGCACGTTGAAGATGGTCTGTCCGGCGGCCTTGTTGAAGCGCTCCGTGCCCTTGAACATGAGGTGTTCGAGCAGGTGCGTCGCGCCTGTCAACCCCGCGTGCTCGTTGCGGCTGCCGACGCCATACGTCACCATGAACGTGACGACGGGCGCGGCGGCTTGCTGCAGGAGCAGCACGGTCAGCCCGTTCTCACGGTGCCGCACCTCTTCGATGCCCCCTATCTCGCGGACGTGGGCAAACTGCGGGTGCGGAGCGACGGGGGCGGTAGGACTAGCTGGATGCTTCACGACCAAAAACCACCAACCAAAAACACACGACGACTACCGCCCCTTCTGCTGCTTGCGCTTCGCGGCGATGCTAATCTCGGTGTGCGGCACGGCGCGGAGGCGCTCCTTCGCGATGGGCTCGCCGGTGACCTTGCACACGCCGTACGTCTTGTTGTCGATCCGGGTGAGCGCGCGGTCCAGGTAGCCGACGTACTTCTGCTGGCGCGCGATCATCATGTAGCGCTTCTCCTGCTCCATCGCGTCGGTGCCGGCGTCGGCCATGTGGAACGAGTAGGCGGAGTCGGACTCGGCCTCGCGCTCCTCGGCGATCTGCGCGCGCATGGCGTCGATTTCTTCCATGGCGGCAGCGCGCTTGTCGAGGATGAGTTGGCGAAACTCGGCGAGTTCGTCGTCCGAGAATGGGGTCGGGCGACCCGTTTTGAAGTCGGGGGCTTCTGCCATGGGTGGAAGGGTCTGGGTGTCGTCGTTTGGAAGACGTCGTTTGGAGGACAGGGAGGAGCTAGCCGGGCTGTGGTCTACCGGCTCCTAGCTAGGCCACTTCAGGCTCGGCGACGCGGCGCAAGCCCACGGTGACGGCCTGCCCGCCGATGGCTTCGCGGTCGTCGAACGTCTCGACGACCTCACCGGTGGGGGGGTCGGTCGCATCGAGCGTAAGCGCGAGGGTTTCGTTTCGGATGGTCGTGGCGTGCGCCGCGAGCGCGTCGGCGACAGCCCCCTCGGCGGCCACAGCAATAGCGATGCGGTCGGTCACGTCGAAGTCGGCGCGCTTGCGGAGCGTCTGGATGCGGTTGATGAACTCGCGGGCGAGGCCCTCCGCGCGGAGGTCGTCCGTGAGCGTGGTGTCCAGGGCTACCACTACGCTCGTCACGTCGCCGTTCGTATGCGTGACGACGTCTTGCCCGACGAGTTGGCCGTCGAGCCCTTCGCTCTGCACATCGATGTCGCCCTCGCCGAAGGTCACCGCTTCGCCGTCGAGGTCGAGCGTGAGGGTACCGGTCTGCTCGTAGGCCACGATGTCATCCGTTGAGAGCGCGCGGATGGCCTGGTTCGCAGCCTTCATCTGCTTGCCGAGACGACGCCCGAGCGCCTTGAAGTTGGGCTTGGCTGTCTTCTGCACGAGCCCGCTGTCGGCGGCGATGCCCTCGACGGCCTTGACGTTCACCTCCTCGCGCACGATGCTGGCGACGGCAGCCAAGGCATCCGCATCGACGCCTGCGTTGCCGGTCACGACGCGGAGCGCGCCGAGCGGTTGCCGGACGTTGAGCTGCGCCTCGTTCCGCAGCGCGAGCGCTGTAGACGCGACCGACCGCGCGACGGCCATACGGTACTCCAACGCCTCGTCGCGCTCGTCGTCCGCGACCTGCGGGAAGTCGGTGAGGTGTACGGACGCCGGGAGATCATCGCGCTCGGCAGCCAGGTTGCCGAACAACCACTCGCTGTAGAACGGCGCGAGCGGAGCCATGAGCTGTGCGACCGTCAGCAGGCACTCGTAGAGCGTCTCGTAGGCGGCCTGCTTGTCGGGTCCCAGGTCTAAGGTCCCAGGTCCCAGGTCATTCTGGTTGTGACCTGCGACCTGCGACCCGTGACCTTCGACCTTGTTCCAGTAGCGCCGCCGGCCGCGGCGAACGTACCAGTTCGAGAGGTCATCGACGAACGTCTCGATGGCGCGGGCTGCTTTGGTGGGGTGGTAACCGTCGTACGCTTCGGTCGTCTCCGCGATGGTGGTCTGGAGGCGGCTCAGCACCCAGCGGTCGAGCTCGGCGCGGTCCGCGACGGGCATGCGAGCCGATGCCTCATAGCTGAAGCCGTCGATGTTGGCGTAGGTGGCGAAGAAGCTGTAGGTGTTGGTCAGCGTGCCGAAGAGCTTGCGGCGCGTTTCGAGGACGCGGGCGTCGTCGTAGCGCAGGCTCTCCCAGGGCGGGCTCGCGGCCATGAGCGTCCAGCGCACCGGGTCCGCGCCGTGCTCCGCAATCGTCGCGAACGGGTCGACGGCGTTGCCCTTCGACTTGGACATCTTCTGCCCCTCCGCGTCGAGCACGAGGCCGTTCACGACGACGTTCTCGTAGGCGACCGAGTCCTGCGTGAGCGCGGCGATGGCGTGGAGCGTGTAGAACCACCCGCGCGTCTGGTCGACGCCCTCCGCGATGAAGTCGGCGGGGAAGTTGGCCTTGAACCGGGCGACGGCCTCAGGGTCCTGTTCGTCGTCGGAGACGGAGGCGAGGTAGTGCCACTGCGCGTACGGCATCGCGCCCGAGTCGAACCACACGTCGAGGAGGTCGGGGACGCGGCGCATGGTCCCGCCCTGGCCGTCGGGCCAGGTGATCGCATCGACAAACGGGCGGTGCAGGTCGACTTCGCCCGTCTCGGGGTTGATGGCCTCCTCAGGGAAGCTGCCGCCGCACTTCGCCCGCAGGTCGGCAATCGTGCCGATGACCTCGACGTGGTCGGGGTCGCGGTCGCTCACCCAGATCGGGAGCGGCGTCGCCCAGTAGCGCATCCGGCTAATCGCCCAGTCCACGTTGCCATCGAGCCACGCGCCGAAACGGCCCGTCCCGATGCCCTCCGGCTGCCAGTTGATCGTCTTGTTGAGGGCGACGAGGCGGTCTTTGATGGCCGTCGTGCGGATGAACCACGAGTCAACCGGGTACGACATGAGCGGCGTGCCCTTGCGCCAGTCGTGCGGGTAGTTGTGGAGGTAGGTCTGGTGCTTGAGCAGCAGCCCGCGCTGGCGGAGGTCGCGGCTGATCGCCTTGTCGGCCTCCTTGAACCACTGCCCCTCGATGAAGGGATAGGTGCCATCGAACGTGCCATCCGCCCGGACCGGGTTGAACAGCGGCAGGCCCTCTTTTTGGCCGATCAGGAAGTCATCCGCGCCGAAGGCCGGGGCCATGTGGACGATGCCCGTGCCGTCCTCCGTCGAGACGAAATCTGCCGCGACGACTTTCCAGGCGGCCTCCGCGCCATGTTGCTCCTCGAACGCAGAGAACACGGGCTCGTAGCGCATACCGACGAGATCCGCGCCCGTCATCTGGTCCACGATCTCAACGGTCTTGTCGTCGAGGACCTTGCCGAGGAGCGCCGTGGCGAGGATGACATACTCGGTCTCGCCCGCGTCTTTGGTGCGCTTGACCTTCACGTAATCGATGCCTGCACCGACCGCTAGCCCGGCGTTCGAGGGCAGCGTCCAGGGTGTCGTCGTCCAGGCGAGGAAGTAGGTATCAGCTTCGCCGCGCACGGGGAATTTGATCGTGACGCTGGGGTCCTGCACCTCTTTGTAACCGAGCGACACCTCGTGGCTCGACAGGACGGTGCCGGAGCCGGGGCTGTACCACTGGATCTTGTGCCCGCGATAGAGCAGCGGCTCACCGTCGGGGCCGGGCGTGTCGCTGATCTTTTTGAGGAGCGACCACACCGACTCGATGTAGTCGTTCTCGAAGGTGATGTATGGGTGGTCGAGGTCGACCCAGTAGCCCATGCGCTGCGTGAGCGTGTCCCACAGGTCTTTGTAGCGCAGCACCGACTCGCGGCACGCGCGGTTGTACTCCGCGACGCCGAACTCCTCGACCTGCTCGCGCCCCTTCAGCCCGAGCGCCTTCTCGACCTCAATCTCGACAGGCAAGCCGTGCGTGTCCCAGCCGGCCTTGCGATCCACGCGGTAGCCCTGCATCGTCTTGTAGCGGCAGAACAGGTCCTTGATGGTGCGCGCCATCACGTGGTGGATGCCCGGCTTGCCGTTGGCGGTCGGCGGGCCCTCGTAGAAGACGAAGTGCTCCGCGCCCTCCCGAATGGCGAGGCTCTCGGCGAAGGTCTGCTCGGCCTGCCACTTGGCGAGGACGGCCTCCTCGGACGCGGGGTGCGCGAAGCCTTTGGGATCGGGATACATCGGGTGCGGACGCGGGGATGCGAGGGACGGCGATAGAACAGAGAAGATACGCCGCCCTGTCGCCGATCTCTGTCAGCCAAACCCTGTCATGGACGGCCCATGCCGGTCCCACGCGCCCCACATACAGCCGCCTTACATGCAGCCACCTTAACGCAGAAAAGCCCACGCCGAAGCGCAGGCTTTTCCTGGTTCCTTGTCTGGTGACCTGGCTGGGATCGTCCGTTCCACCAACCTGCTTGCGACGACTCCGTTACGACCTGTCCGATGTCGTGTACGCTACGCTCGCGCGCGGCGCACCATCGTGCAACCCGTCGGTCATCGTTGCTGCAGCGTGGACCGTGCGGCCAACCACGCCGACGCTCGCCACAGGGCAGTCGCCCTGCAGGGTGACGCTGTCAGGCTCTCAACATGACCCATTCGTTCGCACGAACAAGCCCTTGCTAAGTACCCGATATGCTCAACAGCCGAGGTCTGGCTCCGCAACGCGGGGCCCTCGCCTCGTCTCCGAGCCGTCACGCAGACTACATCCGTTTCGAACGAACGAGCGTGGTCCTCTTCCTCATCACCCTCGCTTGGCAAGGCATCCGAGTCCGTGACCGTAGACTGCCTGCCGATGCATCTGAACTGCGTGGCATCGGTGCAAAGCCTGCGCGACATCCTTCTTGCGAAGGGATCGCGTCGTCACAGGCTTGCGCCGTCGCCTCGTCCCGCACACAGGGCGCGGGCGCTCAGGGATTCGACAGCGTCCGTGTCTCGTTCGGTACCGCCTTTCGCAGCCACGAAGGCCACCACAACCACGAGGGTTGCCAGGCGGGGCGCGCCGTCGTCCGGGCCGGGAGTCGATCCGGGCGCTGGTAGGCGTGCCGTGTCCGAAAAAGTCGTGCTCAAGCGTGGCATCCTCCGAAGAGGTTCGCATCACCTGAGTCGTTGTCTGGAGCGTACAACCGCGTCAAGGAACAAGGCCCGCCGCCTCTGCCCGCAAGGGCATCGTTCGACGAGCGTGACCCAATAACGCGATCCACCGGGAGGCACGCAAGGGCGATCCGGCTTGTTTTATCCCCGCCTTTTCAACACGATATCAACATTCAAACCAAGCGCTTACGGTTACGAAACCTTCCCGTCCCGTGCTCCATAACAGCCATCACCCTCCACACCTGCTTCATATTCGCATTGCTCCCACTCCCCATAACAGCTATCCATGCGACCGCAGCCTGAGCGTCCCGGTCCTGGCCAGGAGTCGGTGTGGGCCTACCCCCGCCCGCCGCACCTCGAGCCTACCCCCAAGCGCGTCCGCATCGAGCACGGCGGGCTCGTGATTGCCGACACGACCAGCGCGCTGCGGTTGTTGGAGACGAGCCATCCGCCGACCTACTACCTCCCCCCGGGCGACGTGCGCGTGGACCTGCTGCGCCGCGTGGCCTCCACGACGGGCTGCGAGTGGAAAGGCCGCGCCGTCTACTTCGACCTCCTCCCTCCGGAGGACGAGACGCTCCTGAAGATCGCTTGGGCCTACCCGGACCCGACCCCACGCTTCGCGGCGCTGAAGGACCACCTGGCCTTCTACGCGGCTCCCCTCGACGGCTGCTTCGTGGACGGCGAGCGCGTGACACCGCAGCCGGGCGGCTTCTACGGGGGCTGGATCACGTCGGACCTCGCCGGGCCGTTCAAGGGCGTACCCGGAAGCTGGGGCTGGTGAGGGCACGGGGGCCGTGCTCCGCTGCGGTCGCCGCCAAGCCAATCTGCGGGGAATCGAACCGACTTCGGGCTATTTTCGCGCGCGTTCTCCCACACTTCCACGCGTCTGTGCTCCCTCGTCCCCTCCGCCGCCTCGTCGAGCTTGCGCCGAGCCCGCAGCCGCCGCTGCTGCGCCTGCGGCATCCGCTCTTGCTCATGCACGGCTTCGGAGCGATGGCTAACCTGTTCCAGTGCGGCGTCCTCCACGACGAAGCCATGCACCTGCGCGGACGGGGCGTGCTGGCCTATGCGCCGCATGTCAACCCGTACGACACCATCACCGTTCGGGCCGAAGCGTGGGCCACGCGGCTCGACGACATCCTGCGCGAGACGGGGGCTGCTAAGGTGAACGTGATCACGTTCTCGTCGGCGGGACTGGATGCGCGCGTGATGGCACAGGATTTCGGCCTCGCGGACCGAATGGCGTCGGTTGTGACCGTCTCCTGCCCACACCGGGGCTCGGCGCTGCCCGCGTTCGTGCTGAACAGCCCCGGCTGGCTGCGTCGCCCAGCGCTCGCCGTGATGCACACGATGGGCGCCTCGGCGTACGAGTCGGTGCCGCCGCAAGTCCAGGCGGGCCTCGGCGAGCTGACGCCCGAGGCCGTCCTGCGCCGCTTCGACCCGGAGCGCCCGCTGCCCGCACCGATCTACTGCGCCTCGGTGTCGAGCCGCGCCGGAAAGGGCGCTCCCGTCGCGATCCAGTACGTGCCGCTGATGGTCCCGAACCAGATTCTCTACCGGCTCGCAGGCGTCAACGACGGCATCGTGCCGACAGCGAGCATGGCCTGGGGCGACCACCTCGGCACCATCAACGCTGACCACGCTGCGCTCGTGGGAATGAAGCTCATGCCGGGCGGGATCGACGCGAAGGCGTTCTACCGTAGCCTCGTCGAACATCTCGCTGCGCGTGGGCTATGACGCGTCTTCGGCCGGGACGGCCAGCGCCGCCGCGCAGCCGAGCACATCCGCCGTATGCAGCCGCCAGCGTGTCCCTTCGGCCTCGGCGTAGGCCTCATCTCCGTCGTCGGGCAGTGTGAGGCGGAGCTTTTTCGGCGAGAGCCGGAAGCCCGTCCGGAGCGCCTTCAGCACGGCCTCCTTCATCGCCCAGCAGCGCACGACGGCTACCTCTGGCGGCTCGCTATGTCGGTCCGTGAGCTGATCGAGCAGCCGATATTCCCCTGGATGAAGCAGGAACCGGTAGAGGTCCGGCCTGCGCGGCTTCAGCGCCTCGATGTCCACCCCCAGCGGCACGTCTCCCACGGCCGCGAGCGCAAGCGGCGTCTCGTCCGGCGTGAGCGTATGCGAGAGCGACACCTCGACGGAGTGCCCCGCGACCTCGGGAGCCCCATCGTATGCGACCACCAGGGGCACGTCCAGCGGATCCACGCCGAGGCGGTCGGCCAAGAGCGTCCGAGACGCCGTGCGACCCAGCGCAAAGAGCACACGACGTGTCGGGTGACCGAACGAGGCATGGCGTGCAGCCTCCGCTTCAGTGATCACGGTCTCATCTGGCTGCCCTACGGCGAGTCGAACGCCGAGGCCAATCGGTAGGCGCAGGGCCGTTTGGAGATCAGGCAGACTGGAATCAAGCGGCATTGCTGGAGAGCATAGGTCTGGCTGAAACTATCGTGCTGTTTCGCCACGCGTGGTCGCCAC
>JBCCRG010000077.1:0-10888 GCA_039208155.1 Bacteroidota bacterium
AGCGTCTGGACGAGCACCGGCGCGTCGCCGAGCGTGCGAAACTGCTTGCGCACGTCGCCGCCCATGCGCAGGCCCGCGCCTGCTGCCGGAACGATTACTGAGACCGTACCGCTCACCGTTTGCGCTTCGTCCGTTCGCGCTCTGACGTATCACTCAGACGCATGCAACACGCTCCATCGCTCGACGCCGCCAGGTTTGCAAGAGGGCGCTCTAGAGAATGAGCATCGCGTCGCCGAACGCGAAGAGGCGGTAGTTCTCCCGGAGCGCTTCCTCGTAGGCCTGCATCAGCAGCTCGTGGCCGCAGAAGGCCGAGGCCAGCATCAGCAGCGTGGAGCGCGGCATGTGGAAGTTGGTCAGCAGCCGCTCGGTGATGAGGAAGTCGTAGGGCGGATAGATGAACTTATCCGTCCAGCCCTGTCCCGACTTCAGCTGCCGCATCGCCGAGAGGCTCGACTCGACCGCGCGCACGGAGGTCGTGCTCGCAATCGTGACGCTGTTGGTGGGCGAGGAGAGCGCCCGGTTGACGGCGGTGGCCGTCTCAGGCGGGACCGCGAAGTACTCCACGTCCATCCGGTGCTTCGAGAGGTCCTCGACCTCCACGGGGCGGAACGTGCCGAGGCCCGTGTGCAGCGTCACCGTGCAAACATCGACGCCGGTATCGGCGAGGCCTTCGAGGAGCGTATCCGAGAAGTGGAGGCAGGCGGCTGGTGCCGCGACGGCCCCCCGGTGCTTGGCGAAGGGCGACTGGTAGCGGTCACGGTCCTCCGGCTCAGCGGGGCGGCGGCAGTAGTGTGGAATCGGCGTGGTGCCGTGGCGGTCGATGAGGTCGTAAAGCTCCTGCGGCGTACCCTCGAAGCAGAAGCGGATGGTGCGCCCGCGGCTCGTCGTGTTGTCGATGACCTCGGCCACGAGGTCGCCCTCGAAGTAAAGCTTGTTGCCGACGCGGATCTTGCGAGCCGGGTCCACGATCACGTCCCAGAGACGCGTCTCGGCGTTGAGTTCGCGCAGGAGGAAGACCTCGATCTTCGCGCCGGTCTTCTCCTTGCGGCCGTAGAGGCGGGCCGGGAAGACGGCCGTGTCGTTGCCGACGATCACGTCGCCGGGCCCGAAGTAGTCCGGCAGGTCGGCGACGGTGCGGTGCTCGACGGTGCGCGCGTGGCGGTCGATGACCATGAGGCGGGCGGCCTCGCGGGGTTCGGCGGGGTACTTCGCGATGGCGGCCTTCGGGTAGTCGTACGCGAAGTCCGTGAGCTTCAGCGGGACCGTGTGCCGGAACGCGGTGGGGGCAGTATCCAGGCGCATAGACGGCGAGCAGGTGGACGGTGGGGTGAAGGCCTGCTGCATCGCCTGCAGGCGCTCGGGTGACGCGCAGCGCCGGACCGCGAGATGTCTACGCACGAGGGGGATTGAGCGAAGACGCCGTGCAGGCGGTGCGTCCGCTAACCTTGAATGCCGGAGGCGAGCAGACACGACCGGGGGCGAATATAACCGCGTTTTCAAGGGGGGCCAAAAGGTTTTACACATTCCCACAACGCAGTGTGGAAAACGCCGCTTCGCTTCCCCGAGATGCTACAAAATGAAACATCTACCTCCTCTCCCCAACAAGGCCCCAACGAGCAAAGTCGCCCCAGCACCTCCGTCCAGGCACCGCCGTCGGCATCGGGTCGCCCCGCAGCGAATGGCCTGCGAAAAAGCGTGCAAGTCTGCCCCGACGCGGAGCGAGGGCCGCTGGAACCCGTTTGTCGGAGTGTGGCGAACTCTGTAGCTTGCGGACTACACCTTCGCTGTCGTTCTCGGCTGCCCTCACCCATCGGGCTCCCACCCGGCCAGCGCTGCACGTTCTGTCCCCGCATGCGTGCCGCCGCACCGGTTCTCCGAGGCGGGTCCACGTGCAGCGAAGCCCCACCCAGGCGATCCCGACCGCACGCACGCGGCCTCGTCACGTACGTCTCAACCTATCCCGCCAGACCATGACCCGTTTCCCCCGTTTCCTACTCGTGCCTGCACTCGCGCTGGCCACCGTCTTGCTCGTCGGCTCCGACGGCTGCGCCAGCGACCCCAACGTCGAAGGGGCCAAGCTCGAGATGCGCAATCAGGACTACGACCGCGCCATCGAGCTCGTCGATATGGCGCTTGCTACCAACCCGGACAACGTCCAGGCGCTCACGATCAAGGGCCAGGCCCTCGTCGAGAAGGCGAACAGCGAGCGCGACCCGATGGCTCGCCGCCCGATGGTCGAGGAGGCCATAACGTCCCTCAACCGCGCGATGGAGCTCTCCGCAGAGCCGAGCGTGGACTTGCAACGCGCCATCCAGACCGCCTGGGTCAACGAGATGCAGGCAGGCTCGCGCGCCTTCCAGCGCGGGGCTGAAGAAGACGGGTCGTACCTCGTCGCCGCGCAGTCGTTCGAGAACGCGGGCATGATCGCCCCGGACTCGACGGACAGCTTCTTCAACGCCGGGCTCGCTTTCATCGCGGCGCAGCAATCGGACAGTGCCATCGGGCCGCTCGAGACCGCCGTTGCCAACGGTGACGCGGGAGCCGACGCCTACACCTACCTCTCGCGCCTCTATGTCGAGAAGGAGATGGGCGACAAAGCCGTCGAGACGCTTGAGGCAGGCACCGAGCTCTACCCGGACGACGAGGGGCTGCAGATCGAGCTCCTGAACGCCTACCAGCGCAGCGGCGAGACCGAGCGCGCGATGGCGGCCTACGAGGAGATCATCGCGGCCAACCCGGACAACGCGCAGTACGTCTACAACTACGGTTCGCTGCTCCTCCAGGCCAACCGCTACGACGACGCGCAGATGCAGCTCACGAAGGCCGTCGATCTCTACGAGGCCAGCGGCGAACCCAACGCGCGCGCGCTCTTCAACCTCGGCGCGTCGTACCAGAACGAGGCCGTCGACCTCTACGAGCAGATCGAAGGACTTGACACGAATGCCGACGCCGACCAGATCGCGGAGCTCGAGACGGAGCGCAAGACGCTCTTCGAGCAAGCGCTGCCGCCCTACGAGAGCGCCCGCGAGCTCAACGAGGCCGAGGGTACCGACGCCACGCAGGTGTGCAACGCGCTCTTCCAGGTCTACGCGCAGCTCCGCATGGACGAGCAGGCGCGCGACGCCGCCGAGTGTGCCGGCATCGACCTGAACTAGCTCCGGATCACCCGATCCGCTCCGTTCGTTGGGGCGTGGCTCTCGGGGCCACGCCCCTTCTCTTTCTCCCCCTCCCGTCTCGCTTCATCCTGCTCGTTGCTCATGGCCGCACCTCCTGACGCTTCCGCCCCGCTCGGCTTCGGCACCCGCGCCGTCCACGCTGGGCAAGCTCCCGATCCGTCGACGGGGGCCATCATGACGCCGATCTACCAGACCTCGACCTACGTGCAGGCGCGGCCCGGCGACCACCAGGGCCACGAGTATGCCCGTGTCACCAACCCGACGCGGACGGCGCTCGAAGGCAACCTGGCCGCGCTGGAGGGAGCCGCGCACGGGATCACGTTCGCCTCGGGTGTCGCGGCCATTGATGCACTCTGCAAGAGCCTCCGCCCCGGCGACCACATCGTCTCGACGAACGACCTCTACGGCGGCACCTACCGGCTCTTCCGCCAGGTCTACGAGCCGTTCGGGCTCCGCTTCTCCTTCGGCGACCTGACCGACCTCGACGCGTTCGAGCAGATGCTGGAGCCCACCACGAAGCTGGTCTGGCTGGAGACGCCGACGAATCCGCTGCTGCGTATCTATGATATCGCGGGCGTGGTCGAGCGGACGCGGGCGAAGAGCCCCGAGGCCGTCGTGGTGGTGGACAACACGTTCGCCTCGCCCTACCTCCAGCGCCCGCTGGAGCACGGCGCGGACCTCGTGCTCCACTCGACGACGAAGTACCTCGGCGGGCACTCCGACGTGGTCGGCGGCGCGATCCTCACCGACGACGAGGCCTGGACCGAGAAGCTGCGCTTCCAGATCAAGGCGACCGGCGCGGTGCCTGGCCCGATGGACTGCTTCCTGGTGCTCCGCGCGACGAAGACGCTGCACCTGCGCATGGAGCGCCACTGCGCCAACGCGGACGCCGTCGCCCGCTTCCTCCGTACGCACCCGAAGGTGGGCCGCGTGCGCTTCCCCGGCTTCGAGGACCACCCTGGTCACGCCCTCGCCGCACGGCAGATGCGCACGCCCAGCGGCACGCCAGCCTTCGGCGGGATGGTGTCGTTCGAACTCGTGAACGACGCGCTCGATGTGGCGATGGACGTGATGGCGAACACGCGCGTCTTCAGCCTCGCCGAGAGCCTGGGCGGCGTCGAGAGCCTCGTCTCGCACCCGGCGTCGATGACGCACGGCTCGATCCCAGCCGACGTGCGCCGGGCGGCGGGCCTCCCCGACTCGCTCATCCGCCTCTCCGTCGGCGTGGAGGACGAGGCCGACCTGATCGCGGACCTGGACCGCGCGTTGGGCGTCGCCTAGCACCACCGAAGGCCCGTCTGCTTTCGGCGAAGGAGCGGACCGACGCCGCTGGCGAGCAACCTCCGAGCGCGGTTGACGTTTGTGCACGCCCCGCTTTACACTGTACCACCTCGTTCCACGCCCCACTCCCACCATGAGCGACGCGGCTCCCCAACCGGCCCCGGCTCAACCGGCCAAGGCCAAAAAGCGCGTCAACGAGACGCCGCTGGCCCGCTTCGAGCGGTGGGCGCTCCCTCGCATGGCGGCGCGGCTCCCCGCGTGGATGACGCCCGACAAGCTGACGCTGATCGGGCTCGCCTCAGCGGTGCTCATCGCCGCGTCCTACCTCCTGACGGCCTACAGCCTCGACTGGCTCTGGCTCGCAACTGTCGGTTGGGTGATCCACTGGTGGGCGGACAGCCTCGACGGCACCCTCGCCCGCGTGCGCAAGATCCAGCGTGAGCGCTACGGCTTCTACGTGGACCACCAGTCGGACGCCGTCTCCATCTTCGTGATCTTCGCCGGGCTCGGCTTCTCGCCGCTGATGGAGCTGCCCATCGCGCTCTTCATCGTCATCGGCTATTTCCTGATGATGATCATGGTCAACCTCGTGACCATCGCGCGGGACGTGTTCAAGATCTCGTTCGGCGGCTTCGGCCCGACGGAAAGCCGCCTGCTTATGATCGGCGCGGGCACGGTCGTGTGGCTCCTCGGCAACCCGACATTCGAGTTCCTGGACCGGACGTGGACCCTCTTCGACGGCTTTGGTGGCGTCGCGGCGGTGCTGCTGCTGTGCCTCTATGCAGGCAGCAGCCTCATCGAGCGCGGGAAGCTAGCGAAGCTCGACCCGCCCCGTCAGCCGACGCTCCCCACGGAGGCCGCTCCTCCCCCGACCCAGGAGGCTGCTGAGCCCGAGGTCGCCTAGCGTACGACCGACCCAGCCGCTCACGCGTCGACGTTGACGCCGCGCATCGCTGCGAGCCCGTCGAGGTCGTGGGCGCGGACGAGGTCTTTGAGCGTCGCCATCGGCACGCGGCCCTCGGCGCTCACGAGGAACCGATTGGCGACGACCACCTGGAGCTCGGCGTAGTCGCCGTCCACCTCCTCGTAGGCCGGATACCCCTCGAACGTCGTCGTGCGCTCGTAGCCGCTGCTCGACTCGCGGTCGATGGTGAGCGCGGTCCAGCCGACGCCGAACATGCCGATCTGCGGGAAGGTGCCAAGGTCCACGATGTCGACATCGGCGGTGGCCCCGTCAGCATCGGTGAAGTCGGCCTCGACGCGGGAGATCGACAGCCCCATCGCGCCCTCGGTCGCCCCCTCGATCTCGGACCGCGTGAACCCGGCGGCGTCTTCGGGAACGAGCGCGCGGAGGTCGCGGAAATCGACCGGGGCGCTCGCGCGGGCTCCGTCTTCTCCGAGCGCGTCCTGAAGCTGGTCCATCGCGTCGGCGAGGGCGTCCTCCGGCGAGGGCGGCGTGTCGGGGGCGGGCGGCGCCGTAGCCGTCGGGGCGTCAGGGGCCTCAGGAGGAGCGTCGGCGTCGCTGCCACACGCGGCAAGGCTGAGGAGGAGGGCAAACGTGAGCAGGCTACGCATGGCAATCGAGTCGAGTGGGTGGCACAGGGCTACCAACGTACACATCGGCTGCGCGCCATCCGTCGCACGACGATGTGAAATCGTAGGACGCATTGCACAACGTAGGGTGGGGTGGGACCGACGCGCGCGCCCGGCGGTATGCGTCGCGTTCGTCATCGCTCTGCACGTCCCCGTCTCGCATGTTTACTCCCGTCGTCACGCTCGATTTCTGGAACACGATGGTCGTCGCCAAGACCGGCGGGGAGGCGCGGCGGCAGGAGCGCACCGACCACCTGCTGGCGCTCGTGCAACGCTACCGCAGCGACGCCACGGAGGACCTGCTCGCGGACGCGCGACGGACCGCCCACGCCCGCTTCGATGCGGTCTGGAAGGCGGAGCACCGCACGCTGGGCGCGGACAACCTCCTGCGCTTCCTCTGGGACGCACTCGCGCTCCCCGTCACCGACGCCGAGCACGCGGAGACGGTGCGGATCTACGAGGAGAGCCTGCTCGTCGGCCCCCCCGACCTCACGCCCGGCCTCGCCGACTTCGTGCAGGGCGTAGCCGGCCGCGTCCGCCTCGGCATCATTTCCGACACGATGTTCTCGCCGGGCCGCGTCATCCGGCGTCTGCTCGACCGCCACGGGCTGCTCGATGCCTTCGACGCGTTCGCCTTCTCCGACGAGACCGGCTGCGCCAAACCCGATCCGCGCGCCTTCGCCACGATCCTCGACGCCACCGAGGGCGCACCTGCTCAGGCAACGCACGTGGGCGATCTCCGGCGCACCGACATCGCCGGGGCGCTGGACGCAGGCTGGACGGCGATCCAGTACACCGGCGTCCACGAAGACGCGGTCGCGAACGGCCCGGCCCCGCACGCCGTCGCGCCTGACTGGGACGCCGTGTCTGCGGCGCTCGACGCCCGGTGACGGCGATGGACCTGCGGCTGGCGACCCCAGCGGATGCGCCGGGCGTACACGCGATCTACGCGCCCATCGTGCGCGACACGGCGATCTCGTTCCAGGAGACGCCGCCCACCGTCGGCGAGATCGCGGAGCGTATCAACCAGACGATGACGCAGTTTCCCTGGCTCGTCGCGGAGGATGCCGAGGGCATCGCCGGGTATGCCTACGCCTCGCCGCATCGAGGCCGCGCGGCCTACCGCTGGAGCGTTGAGGTGTCGATCTATGTCCACGTGCGGTACCGTCGGCGCGGCCTCGGCCGGGCGCTCTACGGGACGCTGCTGCCGATCCTCGCTGCGCAGGGCTTCGTTACGGCCTGGGCGGGCATCACGCTTCCCAACGATGCCAGCGAAGCGCTCCACCGGTCCGTCGGTTTCGAGGAGGTCGGCACCTACGAGCGCGTCGGCTTCAAGCACGGCATCTGGCGCGACACGCGGTGGTATCGATACGCCCTGCGCCCGCTGCCAGACGCCCCCACCGAGCCGATCCCGCTGCCGACCTTCACCGAGACTGAGGCATGGCCGCGCCTGCTCGACACCGCACGGCGCTTTCTCCGCTGATCCATCGCGGTCGGGCGCAGCAACGACTACCTTCGCGCACCGGCTCGGCGCTGCGCCGTGCGCCACTGAAACACCGACCCACTGAATCACCGAAGCACACCCATGACCTTGCAGATGGTCGACCTCCGGCGCCAGGTAGCGGAGATCCGCGACGAACTCGATGCCGCCATCGGCGCGGTGCTGGACAGCGGCGCGTTCGTGCGCGGGCCGTTCGTGCGCGACTTCGAGGCCGCACTCGGCGCTTATCTCGCCGATGACGGGGGCCTCGCCAACGACCGCGGCACGCCGCACGCGCTCGGCGTAGCCAACGGGACCGACGCGCTCCAGATCGCCTACCAGGCCCTCGGCCTCGGCCCCGGCGACGAGGTCATCATGCCCGCGTTCACGTTCTGCGCCACCGCCGAGGCCGCCGCGCTCCTCGGCGCAACGCCGGTGTTCGTGGACATCGACCCCACGACGTTCAACCTCGACCCCACGCAGGTGGAGGCTGCGATCACGCCGCGCACAAAAGCCATCGTGCCCGTGCATCTCTTCGGGCAGTGCGCCGACCTCAGCGCTTTCGAGCAGATCGCGGCACGTCACGACCTCGCGCTAATCGAGGACACGGCGCAGGCCGTCGGGGCCGAGCACATCGCGTCGGACGGCACGCGGCGCTGGGCGGGGACCGTTGGCGATATCGGCACGGTGTCGTTCTATCCGTCGAAGAACCTCGGGGCCTACGGCGACGGCGGCGCGCTCCTCACTCACGACGACGCACTCCACGAGCGAATGCGTCAGACCGCCAACCACGGCGCGGCGCGGAAGTACTTCCACACGACCATCGGCGTCAACAGCCGCCTCGACGGCATCCAGGCCGCGATCCTGAACGTCCACCTGCGCCACCTCCCGGCGTGGACGCGCGCCCGCCAGATCGCCGCCGGATGCTACGACGCCGCCTTCGCGCCGAGCGCCTTCGTGACGCGGCCCGCACGCGCTTCCTACAGCACGCACGTCTTCCACCAATACGTCGTCCGCGTCCTCGCCGACGCCCGCGACCGCCTCTGCGACGCACTCAAGGCGCAGGGCATCCCGTCGATGGTCTACTACCCGGTGCCACTCCACGAGATGCCCGCCTTCGCCGACGCCCGCGTGGCCGGGAGCCTCGCCGGGACGGAGCGCGCGTGCCGCGAAGTCCTCGCCCTGCCGATGCACCCCTGGCTCTCGATGGCCGACGTGGAGCGCGTCGCCGATGCCGTGCTCGGCTTCTTCGGCGAGCGCACGTTCGAGGCCGCAGTCGTGTCGGAAGAGCAGGTGGCGTGACGAGGGACATAGTATGACAGAGAGCCGTCACCACCCCTCCTCATTATGGTAGCAACCCACCCCTGAACGCTAACCGTACCCGCTCTCATGGATGCCCCTCAACAAACCGAAGCAATGGCCGTCGTCTCCGCGATGTTCGATGCCTTCAACCGCCACGACCTCGACGCGATGGCTGCGCTCTACGCCGACGACGCCGTGATCGAGTCGCCCGACTTCGAGGCCCCGCGGCGCGGCCCCGCCGGCATCCGCGAGACGTATGCGCCCTACTTCGAGGGCTCGCCCGACATCCACGACGAGGTCACGCTGATGTTTGGGAGCGGTGACCTCGTGGCCGTCGCGTTCGTCTCCAGCGGGACGCTGACGCACCTGGGGCCGGATGACCCTCCCGTCATGCAGGACAGGGCGTTCGCGATCCAGATTGCGGCCGTGCTGGAAGTGCGCGACGGGAAGATCGTTCGTGACGTGACGTACTTCGACCAACTGTCTCTCCTGCACCAGTTGGGTCTCACTGAATAGCGCAGGCGCTGATCGCCTTGAGTGCGCTCACACGATCCGGTCGGAGTCGACCTCCAGCACCTCACCGCGGTAGCCGAAGAGCATCAACGCGCACTACATCACCGTCCTCAGTCAGTTGCCCACCTCTACTCCAAGCAATTATTCTTCAGTACTAACAACCTGATCCAGATTAAGATGTCTGGCCCATGCGCTGCCTGATTGTCTTTCCTCTCCTGGGCGTACTGCTTTCAGCGTGCTCACTCTCAGAGGACAGCTCGCCCTTTGTCTCTGAGCCTGGCGGGCTACTCGAAACGGACCGAACGCGCTATGAGGCGCAGTTCCTTCGAGATGATCGCGACCGGATCGAGTTCGACGTACCGTTCCTCGCGCGGAATTCCACAGACGCGCCCCTGTATCTCATGGGATGCTATCCGCCTGTCTTGGAGAAGCATGTGGACGGAGCGTGGACGGCCGCCTACGACGCCATTCTTCAGACCTGCCTGGATCCCCCGCACGTGATTCCTGGCGGTGGAGAGTGGATCGATACGCTCCGGGTAGTCGCGTTTCTCCCGGGGCAGAATGCTTCGCCCACGTTCGACGTCGAGGTGGAGGGTGTGTACCGGCTTCGATGGAAGATCTACGCAGGCCTCACTGACCAGGAGAGCCCAGTCGGACGCGACCCGCTCCCTCCCGAGCAGCAGCTGTCAAACACGTTCGAGGTCTACTGAGGAGCGGACCCGCCGCCTATCGCTACACGATGCGGTCGGGGTCGACCTCCAGCACCTCGCCGCGGTAGCCGAAGAGCGTCTGCACGAAGCGCGTGACCGTCTTCGACTGCTTGCGGGCGTACCACTGGTCGGCGGCGCGGCGCGCGCCCAGCCCGTAGGTCGGATACGGGTGGATCGTGTCCGCGATCTCGCGCAGCGACACGCCGCCCTTCATCGCCACGGCGTACTCGCAGATCAGCTCGCCTGCGCGCGCACCCAAGACGGTCGCGCCGAGGATGGTGCCGGTGAGGCTCTTGGCGAACACCTTGATCATGCCGACCGTCTCGCCGTCGGTGATGGCGCGGTCCACGCGGTTGTAGGGGAAGCGGTAGACGTCGTAGCCCGCGCCCGCCTCGTCGAGTTGCTTCTGGGTCGCGCCGACATGCGCGAGTTCGGGCTCGGTGTAGGTCACCCACGGCACGTGCTTCGTGTCGATCTTGCTCGGCAGCTTCAGCACCGCGTTGGTCGCGGCCACCTTCGCCATGTGCTCGCTCATGTGGGTGAACTGGTAGCGCCCGGTCACGTCGCCGACGGCGTAGATGTGCGACTGGTTGGTCTTGCAGTGGTCGTCCACGGTGATGCCGCGCGGGGTGTACTCGACGCCTGCTTCCTCCAGACCAAGCCCGGCGAGGTTGGCGCGGCGGCCGGTCGCCATGAGGAGCGCGTCGGCTTCGATGACGCGCTCACCCGCCTCGATGCGGATCGTGCTGCCCTCCAGACTCACGCGGTCGGCGTTGGCCCCGAAGGCGTACTCGACGCCTTGCTCTTCGAGGTACGATTGCAGCATCGCCGCG
>JBCCRG010000078.1:0-10881 GCA_039208155.1 Bacteroidota bacterium
GGACCGGGGGACGGACGTGATCGCAGGGACGGCGACGGCCGGGATCCCGCACGCGGCGCTCGTGGCGGACCGCCTCGGGCTGCCGATGGCCTACGTCCGCGCCAAGCCGAAGGCCCACGGCAAGGAGAACCTCATCGAGGGTCGCATTGCGCCGGGCCAGCGCGTGGTCGTGATCGAGGACCTGATCTCGACAGGTGGCTCCAGCTTGGCTGCCGCTGCTGCGGTCCGTGCGGCTGGGGCCGACCCGGTGGCGGTGCTCGCGATCTTCACCTATGGCTTCGACGAAGCGCAGGTGGCCTTCGACGAAGCGGGTATCCCGCTCGTGACGCTGACCGACTTCGAGACGCTGATCGCGGTAGCAGTAGAGTCAGGCGCGCTCACCGACGAGCAGGTGGTCACGCTCCGCAACTGGCGGGAGAACGCCGCCGCCTGGAGCCGAGTCTATGGCGGGGCCTGACGCGCCAAAGCTGGAAGCTCCCACGCGGCTTGCAACGACCATAGAGACCGGCTTTGGGTGTGAACGTGTGCGGGTGTGGACGTGTGAATGTGCGTCTCTTCGTCTATACGTTCAGACATCCACACCTTCAAACTCAAGAGCTGCCAGCAGGGTCGGTTCGAGTAGGAGAGGTACACCGACCTGTGTCAGCGCGATCGGGCAAACCAGTCGCGTCGGTTGAAGCCATCGCAAAGCAGCACGCAGGCTGAAACGTGCCTTCGCCTTTCGGGTTGGGCAGTCCACGCTCTCCCTCGCTTTCTGCGTCCATGACTGCTTTGACTAGCTGCCCCGAGTGCGGGGCCCGCCTCTCCGTCGGTGCCGACCGCTGCGACCTCTGCGGACACGTCCTCGCTAGGCCGACCGCCTCCGCGTTTGAAGAGAACGAGGCGGTAGAGTCTGTGTCCGGAAGGATCGTCGTCACCGACTCCGGTGCAACGGCGCAAACGCTACCGGCCCCCACAGCGCCGGGCGTTCCCGTGGAGGCGGGGTTACCGCGCTCGGTGAAGTATTGTGGCCAGTGCGGCGCGCAGAATCCCATCAGCGGGCGCTTCTGCACGATGTGCGGGGCCCCGTTTGCTGACATGGGCGATGTCCCGGCGCATGTGGCACCTGGTACGTCGCTGGCAGGTGCACCGCCGTCGAAGTCGCTCGGGCGCAAAGCGTGGGTCCTCGTCGCTTCGGTAGCGCTCGCGGCGGTGGCGCTCTTCGTCATCGACCGGCTGAGCGGCACGCCTGAGCCGCCCGTGCGGACCGAGGCGCCGACCGCTGCAGCCACCGTCACACCCCCGACGCCTACAGTGGCTCCGCCGACCGCCGACCCCGAGGTTGAGACGCGCGCTGCCGCCATCGCGGCCGAGATCGAGTCGGCCGGGACCGAGGCCGCCAGGATCGGCAAGCGGATCGAGCTGGTGGAGGTGCTGGCCCGCGCTGGGCTCTACGGGCGGGCCGCCGAGGCACAGGCCGCGCTCGCCGAGGTCACGCAGACCGCCGCCGCCTGGGCCACCGTCGGCACGCTCTGGCTCGACCACATCCCGCAGGTCGGCCCCGACGAGCAGCCGCCCATCGCGCTCCAGGCCATCGACGCCTACCAGCAGTCGCTCGCCATCGACGACGACCCCGATGTGCGCGTCAACCTGGCGCTGGCCTACCAGTACGACCCCGCCACGCCGATGGGCACGGTCGAGCAACTCCAGCAGGTGCTGGGTGGCTATCCCGATCATCCGGAGGCCAACTTCAACATGGGGCTCATGCGCGCCCGCATCGGCCGCATCGACGAGGCCATCGCGTCGATGGAGAGGGTGGTGGCGGTGACGGACCACGACAACCCCGTGCACCAGCGCGCAGAACTGGAGCTGGCACAGCTGCGGGGTCAGGCGGGAGGGTGAGCTTGGTCAGCTTTTTGCGGGAAGCGACTGACTGCTGGAGCCCTCGATGCAGCTGGTCAACCCGAGCTGAGAAGCCTTGCCCTGTTCATGGAAAGAGGTAGATCTAATCAAGGTTGGTCGGTCATCGCGCTTCAGCGCTCGATCTCCCAAGTACCGTCTGCCTAGGTCTGTCCTCGTTTTACGGAGGTGGTGCGCTTCGATGACATAAACGCCACCATGTTGGCGGATTGTGGCATCGCAGGGCGCATTTCCGCGTGGAATCGCCGGTAGCTGGGCATGCGACGGTTGGCTTGGGAGCTGCATGTACCCCCAAGAGGCTACCGTTTATGCGTACTGCCTTCCGTCTCGTCCTGACTGTGGTTGCTCTGCTCGTGGCTGCGGGCTATACGCCGCGTGCGGTCGTGGCACAGCCTGTGGAAGCGAATGCCGTTGCTGAGGACGCTCCCCAACTCGCAGGCCCGACGCCGGAGGCGGAGGGCGTACCGCTGCCGTTACGAAATGACCTCGTCGCCGACACACTCGACAACGGGCTGATGTACTACATCCTCCCGCACAGCGGGTCGCAGAACCGCGCCGAATTACGCTTGGTGGTGAACGCAGGCAGCATCCTCGAAGACGACGACCAACGAGGCGTCGCGCGCTTCATCGAGCGCATGGCCTTCAACGGTACGGCTCAGTTCGAGGGCCAGGAGATCAGGGACGTCCTCGAAGGCATCGGCGTGCGCATCGGGTCCGACCAAATCGCCTCGACCTCGTTCGACGAGACGTTCTATCGCCTTACGGTCCCCACCGACTCGGCGGCCATCGTGGAGACGGCGTTCGATCTCCTCCGCGAGTGGGCCAGCGCTATCGCGCTCGACCCCGAGGCAGTCGAGAAGGAGCGCCGCCTGATCCTCGAAGGGGAATCCCCAAGTGAGGACGTGTACGAGCGGGTATTACTCCAGCAGCGCCCGGTCCTCTACAACGGCTCGCGCTACGCCGACCGGCCGCCTACCAGCAACCCCGAGGCGATCCGGACGGTGTCCGTCGAGGCGATTGAGCGGTTCTACGCCGACTGGTATCGCCCCGACCTCATGACCGTCATTGCCGTGGGCGACTTCGATCCGGCCGACATCGAGGCGAAGATCCGCGCCCGCTTCGCCTCGCTCGACAACCCCGCCGATGCGCCCGAACGGGTCTACTACGGCGTGCCCGACAACGACGGCCTGCAGGTATCCATCTCGACCGACCCGGAGCATCCCAACTCATACGTGGGCGTCTTCTACAGGCAACCCAACCAGCCAACCGGCACGGACGTCGCGTTCCGCCGCGACCTTGAGACGAGCCTCTTCGACAAGATGTTCTCCCAACGCTTTCTCGAGTTCCTCCTCCGATCCGATAAGCGGCTGAGGTGGGGGAACTGGTTCGAAGGCGATCTCGTGCGGACGCGCGACGTCCAAAGGCTGCATTCCATCGTGCCTGAGGGCGGCATCGAGGTGGGGCTTCGGTTGCTGCTGACGGAGGTGGCGCGGGTGCGTCAGCACGGATTTACGGAGAGGGAGATCAACCTCGCGAAGTCGATGATACTCGCCGACTCCGAGCAGGCCGCGCATGAGGCCGACACGGAGCCCTTAGTCAATCTCGCGTCCGAGCTTATGCGCCATGCCCTCGAAGGCGAGCCCGTTCTCCATCCTGAAACAGAGCTCGCGCTCGTGACAGAATTGCTTCAGGGTATCGGTCCCGCAGACATGGAGGCGAAGGCGGCGGCGCTGCGCATGGACGCGAACGCGACCCTTGTCGTCCGTATGCCCGAGAAGGAGGGCGTCGCCGTGCCCGACGAGGCGGCGCTTGCGTCGATCTTCGATGAGGTAGCAGCCCTGGACGTGGGCCTTGTGGATGACGTGGTGGCGGAGGCTCCGCTTATCCCCATGCTGCCGCCGCCGGGTACCGTCGTCTCGGAGACAGCCTACCCGGCACTCGACTACGCCGAGTTCACGCTCGACAACGGCGTGCGCGTCGTTCACAAGCAGACCGATTTCGAGAACGATGAGGTCCTCGTGCGCGCCTTTTCTCCCGGTGGCTATGGCCTCGCGCCGGACAGCCTCTATCCGTCCGCTCAGGTCGCCGCCACGCTCAAGAGTGAGAGCGGCTTTGGTGAGTTAACGGCGAGTACCCTGGAGCGGAAGCTTGCTGGGCAGGTCGTGACGGTGAAGCCCTTCATCAGCGAGTGGCAAGAGGGCTTCGAGGGGAGCGCGAGGCCCGACGACCTCGAAACGCTGTTCCAACTCGTTCACCTATACGGCAGCTACCCATACATTGGTGACACTGTAGTAAGGGCGTACCGGCAGCGCGCCCGCGGCTTGCTTCAGGATCGCGCGGAGAGCCTGCAGGCCGTCTTCGAGGACACGCTCCAGATGGCACTCATGCAGAACCATCCGCGCCGCCAGTTTTTCGCCGCCGCCGCGCTCGACGCCATCGACGACCAGTATGCCAGGGTGTTCTACAACAACCGTTTTGTGGACTTCGACGACTTCACATTCGTGGTCGTCGGCAGCGTGCCGCTCGATACCGTGCAGGTGTTCGCGGAGCGCTACCTCGGCAACATGTACACGCTCCCGCGTACCGACGCGCCCGTCATCGCCCAAACGCCACCGCCCTCAGGCGTAGTCGAGAAGGTCATCGTGGCAGGCGACGAGCCGCACAGCCGGGTCGCGCTCGTCTACACTGGCCTTCTCGACCTGGAGGACCGCGCGGCCATGCGAGCCGACATCCTCCGGTTCGAGGCGATGGGTGAGGTGCTGGGCACACGGCTCCGTGAGGACCTGCGCGAGGCGCACAGCGGTGTCCATGGCGTCGGCGTGAGCACGAGTGTGGACCGTGAGGCCGGTGAATACGCGCTCCGCATCGACTTCGAGTGCGACCCGGCCCGCGTAGACGATCTCGTTGGGGCCGTGAAGGCGGAGGTGGCCGCCCTCCGCAGCGCCCCGCCTGCGGCGACGTACCTCGCCCGGGTTAAGGAGCAGACGCGCCGCGCCCACGAGGAGAACGTGCGCGAGAACGGCTACTGGCTCAGCGTCTTGGAAGCGGCGTATCGCTACGACGAGCCTCCCGAGACGCTGCTCGCCTCGACGGACCGGACCCTCGCGCTCACGCTCGACGACATCCAGATCGCGGCTCAGCGCTTCCTCGACCCCACGCAGCTCGTGCAGGTGGCGCTCGTCCCAGAGACGTTCGAGGGTGAGTAGGCCGGTGGCGCGTGCGAGACGCTACTACCACAGCCACGGTGACACGCTGGGGACCGTCAAGCAACGCTAGATAGTCTCGGCAACGACACCCCGTGCACCAGCGCGCCGGACGGAAACTGGCGCAGCTGCTCGGGCAGGCGGGGGGACGGTTGGCGTTCAGTGTGCTTAGCCCCGAGGCCGGCGGTTTCAAAGCAAAGCCAGCAAGGTGAGGTCGGACACGGTGGCGCTCGGTACGATTGGTGCCTGGGCGGCCTTCTTGTGCGCTCGTGTAAGTCCCCGCATGCGCGGCGATGACTTGAACGGTGAGGGGAAAGCAAGCCTGGAGCGCGGTGTTTTCGCACGGAATCGCAAACCGGCTGCGTGGCTGACGGGTAGCTTGGGCGCTGATTTCACCCGATGACTTGCGTATCCCATGCCGTTCGCTTCGCGCCTTGCCCTGCTCCTGATCGCCCTGACTGTCGCAGTGGGCTGTACGCCTCGCGCAGTGGTCACACCGCCTGCCGTGGAGGAACCGGTGGTGGAGGAGGCCCCGGCGCTGGCGGACCCGACGCCGGAGGCTGCAGGGACACCGCTGCCGCTGCGCAGCGACCTCATCGCGGACACGCTCGACAACGGGCTGGCGTACTACATCCTCCCGCACCCCGAGCCGCAGGACCGCGCCGAACTGCGGCTGGTCGTGGACGCGGGCAGCATCCTCGAAGCCAACGACCAGCGGGGCCTCGCGCACTTCCTCGAACACATGGCCTTCAACGGCACGGCCCAGTTCGAGCGGCAGGAGCTCGTGGACTACCTCGAAGGCATCGGCATGCGCTTCGGGCCCGACCTCAACGCGTATACGTCGTTCGACGAGACAGTCTACATCCTTCAGGTCCCGACCGACTCGACCGCCATCGTGGAGACGGCCTTCGATATCCTCCGCGAGTGGGCCAGCGCCATCACGCTCGACCCCGAGGAGATCGAGAAGGAGCGTGGCGTGATCCTCGAAGAGGAGCGGCTCGGCAAAGGCGCGCAGGACCGGATGCTCCGCGAGCAACTGCCCGTCCTCTTCAACCGCTCCCGCTACGCCGAGCGCCTGCCCATCGGCGAGCCCGAGGTGATCCAGACGGCGCAGGTCGAAGCGTTCGAGCGGTTCTACACAGACTGGTACCGCCCCGACCTCATGGCCATCGTCGCGGTAGGCGACTTCGACGCGGCGGAGATCGAGGCCAAGATCCGCGCCCGGTTCGCGCCGCTCGACACCCCCGCCGACGCGCCGGAGCGGGTCTACTTTGGCGTTCCGGACAACGACGCGCTGCAGGTCGCCATCGCCACCGACCCCGAGGCGACGAGCTCGTCCGTGGTGGTCTACTACGGGCGGCCCGTTCAGCCGAGCGGGACCGACGCCACGTATCGGCGCGACCTCGTGGCGGCGCTCTACAACCAGATGCTCAGCGACCGCTTCCGCGAGATCGTGCGGCAGCCCGACGCGCCGTTTGTGGGGGCGTTCTCGTTCGAGGGCGGCTTCGTGCGGACGCGCGAGCTCTACGGCCTCCAGGCCATCGTACCCGACGGCGGCATCGAGCGGGGGCTGCGGGCGCTCCTGACTGAGGCGGCGCGCGTCCAGCAGCACGGGTTCACCGAGGGCGAACTCGACCGCGCCAAGACCAACCTGCTTCGGGCCTACGAGCAGGCGGCCCGCGAGGCCGACACGGTGCCGTCGGGTCGGCTCGCGGGCGCGCTCGTGAGCTACGCGCTCGAAGGCGGAACTGTCCTCGACGCCGCGACTGAACTTGCGCTCGTGACGGAGCTGCTGCCGGGCATCGGCCTCGCGGACGTGGACGCGAAGGCGGCGACCGTGATGACGGACGCGAACCGGACCGTGCTCGTGAACGCGCCGGAGAAAGAGGGCGTGGCGGTACCCGACGAGGCTGCGCTGGCCGCCGTCTTCGAGGCCGTCGCGATGCTGGAGGTGGACCCCTATGTGGACGCAGCGGCGGCGGCCCCGCTCCTGCCAATGCTGCCCGAGCCGGGGGCCATCGCCACGCGGACGCGCTATCCGGCGCTCGACTACGCCGAGTTCACGCTCGACAACGGCGTGCGCGTCGTCCACAAGCAGACCGACTTCAAGAACGACGAGGTGCTCGTGCGCGCCTTCTCTCCCGGCGGCGACGGCCTCGTGTCGGACAGCCTCTACGGTGCCGTCCAGGCCGCCGCGACGCTCGTGAGCCAGAGCGGCGTTGGCGCGTTCTCGCTGACCGACCTCGAGAAGAAGCTCACCGGGCAGGTCGTGGGCGTGCAGCCGTTCATCGGGGAGCGCGAGGAGGGCTTCCGCGGCAGCGCGAGCCCGGAGGACCTGGAGACGCTCTTCCAACTCATCCACCTCTACGTCACCGCCCCACGCCTCGACGGCGACGCGGTCGCGTCCTACCAGCAGCGCGTACGTGCCTTCCTGCAGAACCGCGCGGCGAGCCCGCAGGCGGCGTTCTCGGACACGCTCCAGGTGACGCTCCAGCAGAACCACCCGCGCCGCCAGCCTTTCACAACGGCAACGCTCGACGCCATCGACCCGCAGGCGGCGTTCGCGTTCTACCGCGACCGCTTCGCCGACCTCGACGACTTCACGTTCGTGGTCGTCGGCAGCGTCCCGCTCGACACCGTGCAGGTGCTCGCCCAGCAGTACCTCGGCAGCCTGCCCGCGCTTCCCCGTACCGACTCGACCGTGATCGTGCAGACCCCGCCGCCGCCGGGCGTTGTGGAGAAGACTGTCGTGGCGGGCGTCGAACCGCAGAGCCAAGTCGCGCTTGTCTACACGGGCTTCTTCGACGCGCTGCTGGACGAGGAAGCGAACCGCGAGACGGCCCGCGCGGATGTCTTGCGCTTCAACGCGATGGGCGAGGTGCTCAACACGCGGCTCCGGGAAGAGCTGCGCGAGGAGCGCGGCGGCGTCTACGGCGTCGGCGTCGGTACGAACGTCGACCGCGAGACGGGCGAGTATGCCGTACGCATCGGCTTCGGCTGCGACCCCGCGCGCGTGGACGAACTCGTTGGGGCGGTAAAGGTGGAGGTCGCGGCCCTCCGCAGCGCGCCGCCTGAGGCGACCTACCTCGACCGCGTGAAAGAGCAGACGCGCCGCGCCCACGAGGAGAACCTGCGTGAGAACGGCTACTGGCTCGGCGTCCTGGAGTCGGCTTACCGCTACGACGAGGCCCCCGAGACGCTGCTCACCGCGACGGACCGCACCCTCGCGCTGACGCTCGACGACATCCAGGAGGCCGCCCAGCGCTTCCTCGACCCTGCACAGGTGGTGCAGGTGGTGCTGGTGCCGGAGGCTACGGAGTAGGGGCTACCACCGCAGCTGCAGCGATACGCCCGGGACCGTGGGCTCACCGGCAACGCGCAGCGCGGTTGGTGCCAGCGCGGCCCGGTACGCGGGCGGACGGCGGATGCGCTGGAAGTCGCGGTAGATCAGGACCTGGAGTGGGAGCGTGGCAATCGTGGCGACGACACCCACCGCGATCGAGTCGAAGAGGTCTGCGACGACGAACTGGTTGTCGTCGAACAGCGCCAGCGCTGCGATGCCTGTGACCACGACGGCGCCGCTCAAAGCAGCAGTCCGATGCCACAGGCCGCGGAGCGCTTCGCGCGGCTCACCGAGGAGCACGTAGCCCGTCGCGGGCCCGAAGATGAGCGCCCCGCTCATGCCAGCGAGGGCCACCCCGAAGGGCACCGCATCCGCATTCGCAAGCTCACTGAAGAGCAGGACCGGCAGCACCGTAGCACCCGCCGCTGCGTACGCGGCCACGGTGCGGTCGAGTTGGGAAGGCTGAGCCTGCGCGTGCAGAGCCCAGCCGAGAAGCAGACACAGAAGGAGAACACGCATGCCTGCAGGATACGGATACCGCAGTCAGGCAAGGGCCTCCGCGACGTGCTGGAGCACACGGCCGTCGTGTGCCATCAAGGCGTGCAGCGGGACCGGAATCGGCACCGACGTGCCCACCGGCAGGACGGCACTGCGCGCGGGCACGATCGTCAGGTCGTACGGCGTCCAGATCGAGACGGGATGCAGCGGTACGAGCGTGTCCACGTCGCGGTCGAGGTCGCGGAGAAAGGCGCTGCCGGGGCGCATCTGTGCCGTGCCGTGCGTCAGCGGCGCGCGAGCCCACACGGTCCCTGCGTGCGGCGCAGAAATCGACACGAATCGCCGCACGCGGTCACGTCCGCCGAGGCGTTGGAGGACGTAGCGGCTCACGATGCCGCCCATCGACAAGCCGACGAGATCGTAGGGCTCGCCGGGCGAGAGCGTTGCGTCGAGGTAGGTGACCAGGTGGGCGCTGAGTCGTTCGAGGCCGCCGCGTCCTGTGTTTGAAGCGAGCGCCGGGACGTGGACGGTGCGTCCTCGCGCTTCCAGGTGGGCGCGCATCCGCCCCAGGAGGACCGGGTGGTCGAGAAAGCCGTGGACCAGGACGACGGGCGGCACAAAGCGGAGGGGAGAGGAGGGACGAGAACGAACCCCGCGCGGTATGTTGCCCGCATCATCTGGTTCCTCACCCCGTGTGACCCGGCTGTGACGTGACCCCTCCGCACCGCCGATGGCGCTCTCAACGTGAGGACCCCCCGTCCCATGCCCAACTCGCCCCGCCCATGACTCCGACTCTCTCCGACGCCGACCAGCAGCGCATCAAGGAGGCCGTCGCTGCCGCCGAGACGCAGACGGCCGGCGAGATCGTGCCCTACGTCGTCGGCCGCTCGGGCACCTACGACGTGGCCGTGTGGCGCGGGGCCGCGCTCGCCGCCGTCCTCGCCATGCTCGTGGCGATGGTTGTCGCGCTGATCTACGACGGCTGGGGGCTGGGCTGGCTCTACACCGGCTGGGGCATGGTGCTCGTCGCGCTCACCGCTGGCACGCTCGGGGCGCTCGCCGCTGCGTATGTCCCCGCGCTCATGCGCCTCCTAGCGGGCGATGACCTCCTCGACCTCGCCGTCCACCGCCGCGCCATGCAGGCGTTCGTGGAAGAGGAAGTCTTCGACACCCGCGACCGCACCGGTATCCTCCTCTTCATCTCGATGCTGGAGCACCGCATCGAGGTCTACGGCGACGCCGGGATCAACGCGAAGGTGGAGCAGGCCGAGTGGGCCGAGGTCGTCCTCCGCATCCGTAAGGGCATCGTGGAAGACCGCTTCGCCGACGGCCTCGTGGACGCCATCGGGCTCTGCGGCGAGCTGCTGCACCGTCGCGGCGTCGAGATCCGGCCCGACGACACCGACGAGCTGCCCGACGACATCCGCCTCCGCGATGAGTAAGCGAGAGGAGACAGGGGATAGGGGATGGGGGCGCGTTCGGGCTACGTTCTTGGCTCTATCCGCGTTCACGCTTCTGATGCCAGTGCACGCGCAGGTAGCGGTGCCAACGCTCACGGGCCGCGTCGTCGATCTCGCGGACTTGATCGATGCCGACATGGAGGCGGCGCTGACGGCGACGCTTGCCGCGCTGGAGGACTCGACCACGCACCAGGTCGCCGTGCTCACGCTCCCGGACCTGCAGGGCGAGGCCGTCGAGCCCGTCGCGACGCGCATTTTCAACGCGTGGGGGCTCGGGCAGCAGGGCCTCAACAACGGCGTGCTGCTCCTCGTTGCGCGCGACGACCGGAAGCTGCGCATCGAAGTCGGCGTCGGGCTGGAGGGCGTGCTCACCGACGCCGAGGCGGGGCGCATCATCCGAAACAGGATCGTGCCCCGCTTCCGCAGCGGCGACTTCGCAGGTGGCATCCAGGCGGGCGTCCTCGCGATCCAAAGCGAA